>JAYSTR010000058.1:0-5133 GCA_043719555.1 Bacteroidota bacterium
GTATAATTGATACTTGAAACAATAAATAATAATTAACAAGATTTTGGCGGTTGCCAAATAGATGAAAGGTAAGATGAACTTATAAAGTCAATTGAATATTTATTATATGTATTTGTTTCAACAAGCGTTGATCTATCCTTTAAAGAATAATTATTAACCGCTATAAAACCCGTATTCGCTAAATTCTCACAATCATGATGAGATTTAAATGGCAACTGCATATCTTTTGAAGTATCGTCATCACCATCATCAGAAGAGGCATAATGCATAGTCAAAAAAGAAATAAATGTTGTGGTATTGTCCTCGGCCTTATGTTCAATAAAATGCTCAACTAATTGTGGCAACTTAAAAAACTCATGCGCCTCTGTTACAGAAACTATGTAAATAACTAAAAATAATATGGCTGTGATTTTTTTCAACTATGCAAAATTACAATTAAATACTGAAGTTAATATAATGATTGTTTAGTTTTTCAGCATTAATCAATAGCTTCTTGTATTTTATCCATCTTAGCTTCTGTGTATTTTCCAGTAATAACTTCTACTATTTTTCCATTCACGTCAATCACATAAAAGTACGGTGTATTATCATCCGTAGGTTTTAATTCCGATTTTAAAAATTTTATATCCGTATCACAGTCAATTACATTTTTCCATAAATCTTGCTGAGTAGCGGCCTTAAAATCGTTAGCTGCTTTTTTAAATCCACTAATTAATGGTATAAAAAAATAATTCACGTCGTAATAATTTGCTACATCAAAATAATCTGTTCCTTTAGCTTTAGCAACAAACACATCATACATTGGCTGTATCCATGTTTTTAATTCTTCCTCAGCACTGCGTTTATAACACAAACCAATAATGGTAAATTTTTTAGTGCCAGCAATTGGTAAAGTTACAGCCGAACCTTCTAAAGTATGGCCATTAAGCGTTGGGAAACTAGCTTTTTTTTGCGCACTTAAAGTTATAGATAAAATTAAAGCGATAATGGTTGTTATTTTTTTCATGTTTTTACTATTATTTTTTACTTATAATTTATAACTCATAACAAAGTTACAATCCTCCCAACATACAAATTCTATCAAACTCTTCGGGTTTAACTTCCCCTACAGATAATCGAGATAATTTCACTAATTGCATATCCTTTAAATATTCATCAGTTTTAATTTGTGATAAGGTTACTGCTGTTTTTAATGCTTTAAAAGGAGCAAAATCAACTGCCAACCACGCCGTTTCTGTTGTTGTCGGATCCTGATAACTTTCCTTTACAACCTTTGCAATACCAACAATACATAAGCCTTCATTACTATGGTAAAACAAAGCTAAATCTCCTTTTTTCATTGAACGTAAATTATTACGGGCTGCATAATTACGCACACCATCCCAACTTGCTTTTTTATCTATTTTAAATTGATCCCAACTATATTTAAATGGTTCAGATTTTATAAGCCAATAGTTCATATTTTAATTCGATAATTTATGAATGAATAAATGTGACATTTACTAAAACTGAAAATTAATCAATTAGTAAGATAATAACAACGTAAAATTGATAACAATTCGTTCAATAAAATAAGACTAAATAAGTTTGTTATGTTGTAGTATTTATTAGATTTGTTACGCATTTAATTGCCTATATATGACACATTTATCAGATAGAATAAATTTAATTTCAGAATCACAAACTATTGCTATGGCTCGAAAAAGTCGTGAGTTAAAAGCTCAAGGCATAGATATAATTAGCTTAAGTTTAGGCGAACCAGATTTTGCAACACCAGATGTAGTAAAGCAAGCTGCTCATAAAGCCATTGATGATAACTTTAGTTACTATACACACGTTAGTGGATATGTTGAGCTGCGACAAGCTATTGCTCATAAATTTAAACGTGATAATAATTTAGACTATACAGCAGACGATATTGTTGTATCTACTGGTGCTAAACAAAGTATTGCTAATGCCGTATTATGTTTAATTAACCCTGGAGATGAAGTTATTATTCCTGCACCTTTTTGGGTAAGTTATTTAGAAATTTTAAAATTAGCAGGTGGGGTTCCAATTATTATCGATACTACTATCGAAAATGATTTTAAAATTACTGCAGAAGAATTAAAAGCACACATCACACCAAAAACACGTATGATGATGTTTAGCACTCCGTGTAATCCAACAGGTTCTGTTTATAGTAAAGATGAGTTACGTGCTATTGCTGATGTTGTAAAGCAACACGATGAGTTATACATTATGAGTGATGAAATTTACGAGCACATTAATTTTGTTGGCGGACACGAAAGTATGGCTCAGTTTCCCGAAATTAAAGATAGAGTAATAACAATCAATGGTGTATCAAAAGGTTTTGCAATGACAGGCTGGAGAGGTGGAATTATGGCTGCTCCTCGTTGGATAGCACAAGCTTGTGATAAAATGCAAGGTCAATTTACATCTGGTACTTGTAGTATTACACAAAAAGCAATGCACGCTGCAATGGAATTGCCTGCAAGCGATACTTACTATATGCGCGATGCCTTTTTAAACCGCCGAAACTTAGTACTTGGTTTAATGAAAGATATCCCAGGCTTTAAAACAAATATTCCTCAAGGTGCATTTTATGTGTATCCAGAAGTATCTGCTTTATTTGGAAAAAAATATGACAATTACACTATTAACAATGCCACAGACTTATCTATGTTTTTATTAGATGTAGCTCACGTAGCTTTGGTTCCTGGTGCAGCTTTTGGTGATGATAGCTACATTCGTTTTTCGTATGCTACATCCGAAGATAAATTAACCGAGGCTTGTAAACGTATTAAAGAGGCTGTCCTTAAATTAAATTAATATTTAAGTTTTAGGTTATTTGATTTTTTAAATAACGAAAAATTATTTTTTAAAAATGAAAAAATATTCTGTAAAAAAAGAACACATCCGCGAGATATTTAAATCTTTTAATAATTTAAATGTATTGATTATTGGTGATGTAATGATTGATAGCTATATGTGGGGTAAAGTAAATCGTATCTCACCAGAAGCTCCGGTTCCTATTGTTGCAGTTCATAAAAAAGAAAAACGTTTAGGTGGTGCAGCTAACGTTGCCCTTAATATACAGGCATTAGGAGCAAATCCAATTTTATGTTCGGTAATTGGTATTGATTATGAAGGTCAAAATTTTATGGAGTTATTAAAAACTCAAAAACTTTCTCAAAAAGGAATTTTAAAATCTCGTACTCGTATTACTACTGAAAAAACTCGTGTAATAGGCAACAATCATCAGTTAATGCGAATTGATGAAGAGATTGAAGAAGACATTACACCAGCAGAAACGCAACAATTAGTAACGCTTATTTCGTATTTAATACAAAACGAAAAAATTGATGTTATTTTGTTTGAAGATTACAATAAAGGATTAATTACACCAAAATTAATTTCAAAAGTTGTAGAACTAGCTAAGAGTAAAGGAATACCAACTTGTGTTGATCCTAAAACTAAAAACTTTAACGCCTACAAAGGAGTAACACTTTACAAACCAAACTTAAAAGAATTGCGCGAAGGTTTAAAATTGGATCTTAGTACTGATAACATTAATGAATTACAACGTGCCATTAGCAGCTTTAGAGTTAAATTAAAATTTGATACCGCTCTGGTTACTCTTGCCGAAAAAGGTGTCATCATTAACTCTCGTTCCATAAAAGAACACGTACCTGCCCATATTCGAAGCATTGCAGATGTGAGTGGGGCTGGCGATACTGTTATTAGTGTTGCTTCATTATTAGTTGCCTTACACGCAAACCCTATAGTTACGGCTGCAATTTCAAATTTAGCGGGTGGCTTAGTTTGCGAGCAAATTGGTGTTGTTCCAATTCAAAAAGATTTGTTACTAGAAGAATCTTTAAAATTAGATTTCGTAAAATAATTTTTATAATTTATATCAATCGTTTTTTTTTGTTAATGTCAAAAAAACATCAAACATCATTAAAACAACAAACACAATGGAACCAGTTACACCTTATAATAATAACGAATCTAAAAAAGAGCAAGTGGCTCAAATGTTTGATAACATTGCTTTTAGATATGATTTTTTAAATTCATTATTATCCTTGGGTATCCATAAAGGTTGGCGTAGAAAATGTGTAAAATTAATTGCCGATAAAAAACCGCAAGCGATACTAGATGTTGCTACAGGTACGGGAGATTTTGCGATCGAATGCTCTAAACTAAACCCTAAAACTATTATTGGCATTGATATTAGTGAAGGGATGATGAAATTTGGTAGAGAAAAATTACTAAAAAAACAATTAGATAAAAAAATCACTTTACAATATGGTGATGCTGAAACATGTGATTTACCTAGTAATTCAATAGATGCTATAGTTGTGGGCTTTGGGGTACGAAATTTCGAAAATTTAGAAAAAGGGTTAATCAATATGCAACGTATGCTTAAGCCCGGTGGCCAATTATGCGTGCTTGAGTTTTCGTATCCTCGTAATTTCCCCATTAAACAATTATATCATTTTTATTTTAAATACATAACGCCAACTATTGGTAAACTATTTTCTAAAGATACAAGAGCGTATAGTTATTTGCCAGAATCAGTTAAGGCTTTTCCTGATAATGAACGCTTTGTAGCTATATTAGAAAAAACTGGTTATTCAAATGCGTCATTTAAAAAATTAAGTTTCGGTATTGCCGCTATTTATTTAGCTGATAAAAAATAGTACAACTATCAGTCATTTTTATTGACAAATAGTTGTACTATTAGTACACATTTCCGCCCCAAATAAATTCTTTAAATCCATTTGCTGGTGGATTATGACCAACAACATGATGTTTTTTTAAGCCTAGCTCCTCTGCTCTATGCTTTAAAACTGTTACATCTTGTAATATAGGCGTTTCCTTCACTTCAATAGCTATTTTATTACTCAATATAAAATCAATTTCTTGTCCGTTTTTTTTCTGGTAATAGTTTAATTCATATAATTGTTTATACTGCACCGCTATCGAATTCTCTAATAGTTGTCCGCTTGATAAATTTTCGCCACCCAACACATTTAATATTCCATTATCGGCAAAATAAATTTTAGGTTGTTGGGTAATTTCTTTATCAATATTTTTAGTATAAGGCTTTACCAAATAAATTAAATA
>JAYSTR010000059.1:0-13354 GCA_043719555.1 Bacteroidota bacterium
AAAAATAAGTCAGCAAAGGGAAGATGCTAATGCACAAAGTATATCTTCGGCAAATTCAACCGAGCGTGCAGTAAGTAAAAGCAAAGCGGTGTATAATAATGCCAGCTGGGATTTAGTTGATAGTTATAAAAACAATGAACAAAATATTGATCAGTTAAAATCAGACGATTTACCCTTGGAGTATAAAAATAAAACCAAAGAAGAGATTAAAATAATAGTTGTTGAAAAATCAAAAGAAAGAGAAGTTGTGCAAAAAGAAATTGGTGAATTAGCAGTTAAACGTCAAAAATATATTACTGAATTAGCAAAAAAATCTCATACTAATGATGATTTGGGTACAGCTATTAAAAGCTCTATAGTTTCATTTGCTAAGATGAAAGGTTATAATGTAGAACCGTAGTTTATTAAAAAAAATTGGTTTACTTTTTATTTAAAGTAAACCAATTTTATTAAACACGATTCAACTAATTAATTCCCTATGTATTTTAATAAAGTATCAATTGTAAAATCTATTTCTTCTTTCGTTGTGTATTTACTAAATGAAAAACGAATCGAAGCTTTTGATAGGTCGGCACCTATGCCACGCAACACATGCGAGCCTTGGTTGCTACCGCTACTACAGGCGCTTCCACCACTAGCTGCAATGCCTGATATATCTAAGTTAAATAATAACATTTCAGCATCTGGATGCGAAGGGAAACGACAATTTAAAACAGTGTACAAACTATTATCTCCAGTTTCACCATTAAACTCTATACCCGGAATTTTTGCTTCGAGCTGTTGTTTCATGTAATTTTTTAAGCCTTTAATTTGAGCTATATGTTCATCCATGTGGTCATAGCATAACTCTAATGCTTTTGCTAAACCAATGATACCATACGTGTTTTCGGTACCACCACGCATATTGCGTTCTTGTGCACCACCATGTATCATTGGTGTAATTTTTATACTATGGTTTACGTATAAAAACCCAACTCCTTTAGGCCCGTGAAATTTATGAGCAGCGCATGTTACAAAATGTACTTTAATAGTCTGTAAATCCATCGGGTAATGCCCCATAGTTTGCACAGTATCGCTATGGAAAAGAGCATTGTGTTTTTCGCATAATTCGCCAATTTCACGAATGGGTATCATGGTGCCAATTTCATTATTAGCATGCATTAAGGATACAAAACTACGTTCGTTTGTTTTTAGTAGTTCTTCTAAATGCGCCATATCAATATTGCCTTTAGCATCAACATTTACCCAACTTAATTTTATTTTACCAGCTTTTTCTAAAACCTGCAATGTATGCTCTACCGCATGGTGTTCTATTTTGCTAGTGATGGCGTGTTTAATACCAAAAGTTTCTATAGCTTGGTTAATGGCCATGTTATCAGCTTCGGTTCCACCAGAGGTAAAAAATATTTCGGCTGGACTAACGTTTAGCAACTTTGCAACAGTTTTACGAGCACCTTCGATAGCAGAACGCGTTTTGCGGCCAAAGGCATGGATAGAAGAGGGGTTACCAAATTCTTCTTTCATAAAAGGCAACATGGTTTCAAAAACGGTGTTATCTAATTTTGTAGTCGCGGCGTTATCTAAATATACTTTCATTCAGTTATAAATTATAAGGTATGAATTATGAATTGTCATTACGTATGTAACTCATTATCAAATTTTCTAATGGACTAATTTTTTATGATCTCTTTAATGTCTTCAATTATTTTTTTTGCTAAGGTATCAGCTGTGCTAATGCTTTGGCTTTCGCTATAAATTCTAATAATTGGTTCGGTGTTTGATTTACGTAAATGTACCCACTCTTTGTCGAACTCTATTTTAACGCCATCTATTGTATTTACAGGTTGTTTAGCGTATTTTGTTTCTATACTCGATAATACTTTATCAACATCTATCTCTGGAGTTAATTCAATTTTATTTTTAGAGATATAATAGTTCGGATACGATTTGCGAAGTTGCGATGCCGTTTTACCTGACTTAGCTAAGTGCGTTAAAAATATAGCCACACCAACTAAAGCATCACGTCCGTAATGTATTTCGGGTAAAATAACGCCTCCGTTTCCTTCACCACCAATAATAGCATTAGTAGCTTTCATCATATTTACTACGTTTACCTCGCCAACTGCAGAGGCAGAGTAGGAGCCACCCATTTTTTCAGTAATATCACGCAATGCACGAGTAGATGATAAATTAGAAACCGTGTTTCCGCCTTTATGGTTTGCTAATACACAATCTGCAACCGTCACTAACGTATATTCTTCGCCAAACATTTCGCCATCTTCACAAACCAATGCTAAACGGTCAACATCAGGGTCAACACTAATACCTACATGCGATTTTGTTTTTAAAACAGCCTCTGCTAAATCTCTTAAATGCTCTGGTAAGGGCTCGGGGTTATGAGCAAAATGACCTGTAGGTTCGCAATGTATTTTATTAATTGTTGTTACACCTAATTGTTCCAAAAGCATTGGTATTACTATGCCTCCGCTCGAGTTTACGGCATCTACCGTTACTGAAAAATTAGCTGCTTTAATAGCTGCAACATCTACGTAAGGCAAATCCAACACTTTATCAATGTGTAATTGCAATAAATCATCACGTTTTCTGTAAGTACCTAAAGCATTTACATCACAGTATATAAAATCTTCTTTATCGGCTAATTCTAAAATAAATTTGCCCTCAAGGTCGCTAATAAATTCGCCTTTGGCATTTAATAATTTTAAGGCATTCCATTGTTTAGGATTGTGGCTAGCTGTTAAAATTATACCGCCATCAGCTGCTAACTCTGTAACGGCAACTTCTACAGTTGGTGTGGTGCTTAAACCTAAATCAACAACATTAATACCTAAGCCCACTAAAGTTCCGCAAACAATATTGTTTACCATTTCGCCCGATAAACGGGCATCTCTGCCAATAACAACGGTTGATGTGTCGCTTGGATTATTAGCGATAATCCATGTGCCGTATGCTGATGCAAATTTTACAATATCCATGGGGCTTAATCCATCTCCGGGTTTGCCACCAATAGTTCCTCTTATACCTGAAATACTTTTAATTAAAGTCACGCTAGTTTTGTTTTAAAATATCCAACAAATATAGCATTAGCACCACTTAATTGAGAATTTAGTTTTCTACAATATAACCAATTTTATTGTTAAAAAATAGCCTTTTACTTGCTGTTTTTAATGTTAAATTTGTATTAGTATTATTAGAGAGAATTTTATATGAGCGAATTTGAAGGAGATGGGCTTAGTAATCAGGATTTTGAAAAAAGCTTAAAACGATTTGAGGACATGGTTTCCTTAGGTGGGCACGAGTTTTTTGATGCGGATGAGTTAGAAGAGATTATCGATTATTATATGCAATGGTTTAATTTAGAGATGGCTAAAAAAGCCCTCGATTTTGCATTGGCACACTTTCCGTATTCATCATCCATCAAAATAAAATTAGCACAGTATTTATCGTCGCAACACAACACGGTTGATGCATTAAATTTATTAAACGAGATAGAGTTGGTTGAAAGTAATAATAGCGAGTTGTATATGACTCGTGGTTACATCTACAGCCAAACAGGCTTAAGCGAACAAGCTATCGAAAATTACAAAAAAGCTTTGCCTTTAGCAGAGTTTAAAGACGAAGTGTATGTAGCCATAGGTATCGAATTTTTAAATGACGAAAAAGCAGCTGATGCTTTGTATTATTTAAAAAAAGCCTTACGTTTTAATGCCGATAACGAAGTAGCGTTAAATGAATTATCGCTTTGTTTTGAGTTAACGGGCAAAAGCGAGGAAGCCATTAATTTTTACGAAACCTATATTGATGAAAAACCATACAATCATTTTGCGTGGTTTAATTTAGGGATTAGTTATAACCGCTTGGGATTGTACGAAAAGGCTGTAGATGCTTATGATTATGCCATTGCTATTAAAGATAATTTTTCATCAGCTTATTTTAATAAAGCAAATTCCTTAGCGCAACTCGAAAAGTATACCGAGGCTATTGAAGTGTATAAAGAAACCTTTAAGCACGAAGAACCAGATGCGAGCACTTACTATTACATAGGTGAGTGTTACGAGAACATGAACTTGTATGATGAGGCTTTGGTAAATTACAACCGCGCTATTAAGTTAGATGCGGGTTATGCCGATGCTTGGTTAGGTGTTGGTATTGTTTTGGATTATCAAAACCGGATGACGGAAAGTATACATTACGTTAAAAAAGCGCTCGAAATAAATCCTCATAATGCCGAGTATTGGTACGTGTTTGCCGAAGTGCAACATAAATTAGGGTTTTTAGAAGAAGCAGCCTCTGCTTACCAACGAGTGATAGAGCTTGGTTATACCGAATTTGATATTTATATTGACTACGCTAAACTATTGTATGAAGGTGGTTATTATAAAGATTGCGAAAAAACATTAGCAGAAGGGATACAAAAATTTCCGGATGCAGCAGAGTTATATTACCGTATGAGTGGCTTACAAATGGAGCTTGGTAAAAAACAAGATGGTATGACTTTTTTAGAGCACGCTCTTGAGCTGGATTATGATAAACACAATGAGTTGTTTGAATATCTGCCTATATTAGCAACAGACGAAAGCATCGTACGATTAATAAATTCTTACAAAAAATAAATAATATTAAATTAATAAAAACAACACATAAAGTATATGCCAAATTATAATGTAAACTTATCTCAATTGCCTGAAAGAACTGAAAATCCTCGTAAAAAAGGAATTACAATGGTAATGGATAAAGGAATTAGCTTAAGACAAACCGAAGATTTTTGCGATACCTATGCTGATTATGTAGACTTTGTAAAACTAGGTTTTGGAACGTCTGTTATTTCAAAAAATGTAAAAGAAAAAATTAAGTTATATCAAAAAGCAGGTATTAAAACCTACGTAGGCGGTACTTTGTTCGAAGCGTTTATTGCACGTGGTAAATTTGATGAGTATCAAAAATACATCGAAACCTTTGGGTTAGATACGGCAGAGGTTTCGGATGGCTGTATCAATATGGATCAGGATACGAAATGTAAATACATTACTACATTGGCAAAAAACTTTACGGTGTTATCTGAGGTTGGCTCTAAAGAAGAAGGTATTATTATTCATCCTGCAAAATGGACGAGTATGATGAAAGCTGAATTAGAAGCTGGTTCCTTTAAAGTGATTGCAGAAGCTCGCGAGAGTGGTAATGTAGGTATCTTTCATAAAAACGGTAGTGCGCATTCGATGTTAATTACTCGTATTACTAATAAAATAAATGTTGATGATATTATTTGGGAAACACCTCAAAAATCGCAACAAGTGTATTTCATTAATTTGTTTGGCGCTAATGTAAATGTTGGTAACATTGGTGTTGATGATGTTATCTCTTTAGAAACCTTGCGTTTAGGGTTACGTGGCGATACATTTTTTAACTATTTACCTGAAGGCGAAAAAGAAAGAGTATTTTAAGAATAAACATTAATTAAATTATTAACTATAAAAACATACAACTATGAAAGAGGTTACAGTAAAAGAACTAAAAAGTTTAATTGACGAAAAAGGCGAGTATCAATTAATTGATGTGCGCGAACAACACGAGTTTGATGAAGCTAATTTAAATGGCTTATTAATTCCTATGGGCGAGGTAATGGATAATATTGATAAAATTGAAAAAGATAAGCCTGTTATTATTCACTGTCGTAGTGGTAAACGTAGCGCTACTGTTATTGGTGCACTAGAAACACAATTGGGTTTTACAAATTTGTATAATTTAAAAGGTGGTATTTTAGCCTATATCGAAGAAGTAGGAAGCCCCTCTTAATCTCCCCGAAGGGGAGAAATAAACTCACACTTAAAAAAACCCTATGATTTTAGTGTGATTATTTTAGTATTTATTTTATGCTCCTCCCCTTTGGGGAGGCTTGGAGGGGCTACTTTTTTATGATTGAATTATTTAAACACATTTTACATTTAGATTTCGATTGGTTATTTGCCAATTTTGGTACCACAATTTATGTTGTCCTTTTTTTAGTCATATTTATTGAAACAGGTTTAGTAGCAATGCCATTTTTACCAGGCGATTCGTTATTATTTACAGCTGGATTATTTGCACGTACAGGTCATTTAAACTTAGCGTATTGTTTTGGTTTATTGTTTGTTGCAGCTGTATTAGGCGATAATTGCAATTACTGGATAGGGCGCACTATTGGATTAAAAGTATTTCATATTAAATTTAAAGGTAAGCCAATTGTTAAAGAAGAGTACTTAACAAAGACTCACGAGTTTTTTGAAAAGTATGGCACTAAAGCTATTATTATGGCGCGCTTTGCTCCCTTTGTAAGAACCTTTGCACCCTTTGCTGCAGGTGTTGGCGAAATGAGTTATAAAAAATATTTAGCGTTTGATGTTTTAGGTGGATTTTTATGGATAGGTAGTTTATTAACGGCTGGTTATTTATTAGGTGAAGTTGAGATCATCAGAAAACATATTGATTTAGTGTGTATAGGAATTATTGCAATTTCTGTAGCTCCTATCATTATTACAGTTATGCAATCAAAAATGAAAAAGGCTTAATTAGTTAGAGTATGCAAATAGATTTAGAAGCTGAAAAGAAAGAAATATTAAGTAGATACAGAACTTTAATTAAGGCTTGTCGTCGACGTTTAGAAAAAGGCGATAAGGAAATTATTCGTAAAGCTTTTGAAGTAGCTGTTGAGGCGCATAAAGAAATGCGCCGTAAATCTGGCGAGCCCTACATTTATCATCCTATTGCAGTTGCACAAATTTGTGCCGAAGAAATTGGATTAGGAACAACTTCTATTGTTTGCGCTTTATTACACGATACCGTTGAAGATACCGATATGACGTTGGATGACGTTAAGGGTATGTTTGGCGAAAGAGTGTCGCAAATTATTGACGGCCTAACAAAAATTTCGGGTGTTTTTGATCATACATCATCTATACAAGCGGAGAATTTCAGAAAAATGTTATTAACGTTATCGGAAGATGTACGTGTAATATTAATTAAGTTAGCTGATCGATTACATAATATGCGTACGCTTGATCACATGAAACGTGATAAGCAAATGAAAATTGCTGGCGAAACATTATATCTGTATGCGCCATTGGCTCACCGTTTAGGATTGAATGCCATTAAATCTGAATTAGAAGATTTAGGGTTAAAATATACTAATGAAAATTGGTACAATGATATTGCTCAAAAATTAGAAGAAACAGAGCCTGTTAGAAAAAAATATATTAAAAATTTTATTGAACCAATTAATGATATTTTAAAAGAACAAGGCTTTAATTTAAAAGTATTTGGTCGTCCAAAATCTATTTATTCTATTTATAATAAAATAAAAAACAAAGGAGTTCCATTCGAAGAGATATATGATTTGTTTGCTATACGTATTGTTATTGATACGCCTTTAGAAAACGAAAAAGCAGATTGCTGGAAAATCTATTCAATTATTACCGATTTTTATCACCCTAGTCCTGATAGATTGCGCGATTGGATTTCAACTCCAAAAAGTAATGGTTACGAAAGTTTGCATACCACCGTTATGGGTCCTGAAGGTAAGTGGGTAGAAGTTCAAATTCGTACAGTTCGTATGGATGATTTAGCAGAGATGGGTTACGCTGCACATTGGAAGTATAAAGATTCTGCGGCTGAAAAAGAAAGTAATTTAGAGAATTGGTTGCGTCGTATTCGTGAGGTATTAGATAATCCAGACCCGAATGCTTTAGAGTTTATTGATGATTTTAAATTAAATTTATTTGCCGAAGAGATTTTTGTATTTACGCCAAAAGGAGAAATGAAATCCTTGCCATCAACAGCTACTGCTTTAGACTTTGCTTTTGAGATACATAGTAAAGTTGGTGAGCAATGTATTGGTGCTAAAGTAAATCATAAATTGGTGCCTTTAAGTTATCAATTAAAAAGTGGCGATCAGGTAGAGATTTTAACATCATCTAAACAAACTCCTAAAGAAGATTGGATAGGCTATGTAGTAACAGCTCGTGCTAAATCAAAAATAAAATTAGCGTTAAAAGAAAGTCGTCGTAAGATAGCTGAAGATGGCAAAGAAATGTTAGAACGTAAATTTTATAAATGTAAGTTAGATTTTACGATTCAAAATATTAATGAGTTTGTTACCTTTTTAAAAATGCCATCAACAACCGAAGTGTTTTACAGAACAGCTTTAGGTAATGTTGATACCAAGGAAATTAAAGAGTTTTACGAATTTAAAACGCATCCTGAGAAATTTAAGCCTAAGAAAAAAGAAAATAAAATAGAAGAGTTAGTTACAACAGTTCGCGGTAATTCAGGCGAATTATTGGTGATTGGCGATGATATGCAACATTTAGATTATGGTTTATCTAGTTGTTGTACACCAATTCCAGGTGATGATGTGTTTGGTTTTGTAACTGTAAATGAAGGCATTAAAATACACCGTGTTAATTGTCCTAACGCTGTTAAATTATTATCTAATTACGCATATCGTGTTGTTAAAGCTAAATGGAATAACGATCATTTAATTTCGTTTTTAGCTGGTATTAAAATTATGGGAACCGATGAATTAGGTTTAGTAAATAATATTACTAAAGTTATTTCAAGCCAATTAAATATTAATATGAGATCTATAAGTTTTGATACGGAGGATGGTATTTTTGAAGGAACAATTATGGTGTTTGTTCACGATGCAAAGCATTTAAATCATTTGATTGAAAATTTAAGAAAAGTAAAAGGCGTTACAAATATTATACGCATAGATAATAATTAAGATGCTAAAGCAAGAAACGAAAGATGCTGTTGAGAAAATTTTAATCGATTTTCTCGAAAAAAATAATCAGCGTAAAACATCAGAACGCTTTGCGATATTAAACGAAATTTATTCGCACGACGGACATTTTGATATTGAAGCGCTTTATGTGTTAATGAAAAACAAAAAGTACCGGGTTAGTAGAGCTACCTTGTATAATAACATTGAGTTGTTGTTGGAGGCGGGTTTGGTAATTAAGCATCAGTTCGGAAAAAATTTAGCGCAATTCGAAAAAGCCTATAAGTTTAAGCAACACGACCATTTAATTTGTAGCGATTGCGAAAAAGTATTTGAGTTTTGTGATCCTCGTATTATGCAAATTCAAAACATGGCCGAAGAGATGCTGAATTTTGATGTAACCCATCATTCATTAAACTTTTTTGCTAAGTGCCGTGAGTTAAAAGATTCTGGAGTTTGTCAGCATAAAAAAAACAAGTTGCCCCAATAAAAAATTGTTAACTTTGCAGTATACAACCGACTTATGATTTTTGAATACACTATAAAAGAAGAAGATAAATTACAATTGATATTTTTGTCAGGAGAATTGATTGATAAAAATCAAGCTACTGATTTAATTAAACAAGTAGATGAAATATTGGAACTTGGTAGTAATAAATTAATTATTGATTTATCCGATTTAAAATACATGAATAGTAGTGGATTAAATGTATTAATTCAATTACTCACAAAAGCTCGCACGCGTGGTGGCGAAAGCATTATTTGCAACGTAAGCAAAAAAGTTAACGACTTGTTAGTGATTACAAAGTTAAATACGTTGTTTAAAGTGGCAAGTTCAACAGATGAAGCTAAAAAATTATTAGCTTAAAATATCTTTAATATTAGGTCGGAAATACAAGTTGCTTTTTAATATTTTTCCATCTTCTCTAAAAATAGGATTTCCATTTTCATCTAATTTACTCATATTACTGCGTTGTATTTCGTTAAATACTTCTTCAATTTTATGCTGTAACCCGTGCTTACAAATAGTGCCAAATAAGATGTATAGTTGGTCACCAATAGCATCAGCAATCTCTATTAAGTCGCCATTTTTACAAGCTTCTAAATATTCTTCGTTTTCCTCTTTAATTAAATTGTAACGCAACGTATAATCGCGTTCATCAATTAAAGTAGGTTCAATGGCATTACCAATTTTAAATGTTTCATGAAAATGGTGAACATCCATTATTTTAGGTAATAAGTTTTTATTTGTTTCCATAGTATTTTTTAGTTGTTCTCGACACGATAGCTATCGGAAAAGCTCGAACTGACAGTGTTACTTAATGTTTTGTCACTTCGATTGTAGTCGAAAAGTTATTATTTACCTTTCTTTAATTTGTATTCTTCATTTAAACCAGTTAATACCTGATTTGTAATATCTAATGTTGGATTTGCTAAAAGTACTGTTGGCACTAACTCAGAGTACGATAAAATATAGTCGTATTTGCCATTATTTAATTTTTTTAAATAATCTTTCACGTTTTTATTTAACTCCATATTTTTTTCTTCTAACTCAATACCTAAGTTTTGCATTTGCAATTCTTTGTTTGATAGTTCTTGTTGCTGACGCTCTAAGCTTGCTTGTTGTTTTTGTAACTCAGCTTGTGGTGCAACTCCTGCTTGCTCCGATTGCTGAAACTCTTGATACTCACGCTGAAATTTTTCAGTCATACTTTGCATCTGAGATTCTAAATTCATTTTTTTGGTTTTTAAAACCTTTGTAAAATCTGCAATGTATTGGTATTTTTCATTGATACTATCTGTATTAATGTATGCGATTTTTGCATCAACCAAATTTAAATTACTTTCAGAGATAACAGGTTTTGTTTCTTCTGTTGATGTTGAAGATGATGGGGTAGAGGTGCCACTATTTTTTAAAGTATGAACTTGATAAAATAAAATACCAATTGCTATTGCTAAAATTCCATTTACTATTAATGAGATGTTTTTCATTGTTTTTATGATGTTTGTTTTTAATTATGCGCGTTCTAATTCTATCACTGTAATTTCTGGCCATATACCAATACGACCCGGATATCCTATAAAACCAACACCTCGGCTAACGTATAAGTGTTGATTATCTTGTTTGTATAAACCTGCCCAGTATTTGTACATATACTGTATCGGGCTCCATTTAAAACCTGGAATTTCAATACCAAATTGCATACCATGTGTATGTCCACTTAAGGTTAAATCAATAGATTTATATTTTTCTTCCTTACTTACTTGTATCTCCCAATGTGATGGGTCGTGCGATAATAATATTTTATAAGGATAAACATCAGTTCCTGCAAAAGCATTATCTAGTTTACCATATTTAGGAAAGCCACCGTGTCCGCCCCAATTCTCAATTCCTAATAAGGCAATTTTTTGTCCATCCTTTTCAATAGGAACGTGTTCGTTCATTAGTAAACGCCACCCTGACTGTGCATGCACATCTTTTAAATCTTCTAAATTTTGTTTTTTCGCATCATCACTCTCCCATTGTTTGTAATCGCCATAATCGTGATTGCCTAAGGTTGAAAATACACCATACGGTGCTTTTAGCATTTTGTATGTTTGTAAATGCTCTTTAGTTTCTGTTGCTTCGTTGTTTACTAAATCGCCAGTAAAAAATATAATGTCTGGTTTTTGTTGTAATACTATATTAAAGGCTTTTACCAAAGGCTCAGTACTCATAAAACTACCACTGTGTATATCTGTTACCTGCACAATTTTAAAACCATTAAATGCTTCGGGCAAATTAGGTGATTTTACTTTTACCGTATGCACTCTAAATTTATAACCACCTCTTACCATCCCATATAAAAATGAAAAGGCAGGAATAATTGTAAAGGCCATCGCTGTGTAACTTAAAAATTTTAGGCGGCTTATGGTTTCAGTTCCCTCTGCAATAGCTTCTGGTTGCTTAGTAGCAAATAAAGAAAATATCCATCTAAATAATCGGATGATATCATCAAGTAATAAGAATACGCAACCAAAAAATTTACATACTACAATTATTAATACAAAAGTTGAGATAAAGCGTAATGTATTACTCCAGTTTGGAGGCGGGTACACTAAAGAGATTAAACCAATTAATAAACTAAAGGCAAAAAAACCATAAGCAATATTTAAAATAATTTTTCGCTTTTGAGGTGTGTAATCAATAGAAATTGTTTTTACTGCCTGAAGAAAATAAATTTCGATAATTAAAATTATACCGAAAAATATCAAAGATCTAATTAACATGATTGAGAGTTTGAGGCGTTAAAGTTAGAGTTTTAAATAGGAAATTACCGACAAATACTGTTATATTTTATTAAAATATGTGCTACTAATTATTTTAAAGGAATATTGTTAATTAGTAGCTAAAATGTTTATCACTTTTAGTCGAAAATCGTGTTAAAATACAATCTAAATACTACATTTGGCGCACAAATTTAAAAACAAACACTATGAAAGAAGTATATATTGTATCAGCAGTTAGAACTCCATTAGGATCATTTGGAGGAACGTTAGCAGGTATTTCTGCTACAAAATTAGGCGCAGTTGCTATTAAAGGTGCTTTAGATAAAATTAAGTTAGATGGAGCATTAGTAAATGAAGTATTTATGGGGTCTGTACTTCAGGCTAATTTAGGGCAGGCACCAGCGCGTCAAGCAGCTAAATTTGCAGGTTTACCAGATGCAGTTAACTGCACTACTGTAAACAAAGTTTGCGCGAGTGGTATGAAAGCAATTTCTTTAGCCGCACAAGCAATTATGTTAGGTGATGCTGATGTTGTTGTTGCTGGTGGTATGGAAAATATGAGCCAAGTGCCATTTTATTTAGAGAATAATCGTTGGGGAGCCAAATACGGTAACGGTACTGTAATTGATGGTTTAGCTAAAGATGGTTTAACAGATGTGTACGGTAATGTGCCTATGGGAAATTGTGCTGAGCTTTGTGCAAAAGATATGAACTTTACACGTGAGCAACAAGATGCTTTTGCAATAGAGTCTTATACTCGTTCGGCAGCAGCTTGGGGTGCAGGTAAATTTAATGAAGAAATTGTACCAGTTGAAGTTGTAACTAAAAAAGGAACGGTATTGTTTTCAGAAGACGAAGAATATAAAAATGTAAACTTCGAAAAAATACCTGCGTTAAAACCTGTGTTTCAAAAAGATGGAACTGTTACTGCAGCAAATGCAAGTACCATGAATGATGGCGCCGCAGCCTTAGTATTAATGAGCAAAGAAAAAGCGGATGCTTTAGGATTAAAGCCATTAGCTAAAATTAAAGGATACGCAGATGCAGAACAAGCGCCTGAGTGGTTTACAACGACGCCTTCTTTAGCTGTTCCAAAGGCTGTACAAAAAGCAGGTTTAAAAATGGATGATATTAATTATTATGAATTAAACGAAGCCTTTTCGGTTGTTGGTTTAGCAAATATGAAATTAATGAATTTAGATGCATCTAAAGTAAATGTAAATGGTGGAGCGGTATCATTAGGTCATCCATTAGGATGCAGTGGTGCACGCGTTATCGTTACATTAATTAATGTATTAAAACAAAATAATG
>JAYSTR010000060.1:0-13350 GCA_043719555.1 Bacteroidota bacterium
TATAATATTATTAATACGATGGTAAACGAATGGGCTTACCCATTGCGCCATTTAATTTTAAATATGCAATTACAGATCCCGAAAACGAAACAGAACCAATAATTAATCCTAACACAATTGCAATCATTGTTCCGATGGGAGCTGCAACGGTATGCTCGGTTGAATGGTATAAATGATTTAATTCGATTAACGAAATTAAAGCGGCACATAATCCACCCATACCATTAAACATCGATACAAGTTCTGGCATTTTTGTCATTTGCACTTTTTTAGCAGACATCCATCCACCAATAGTACCAATAGCGATTGCACCAAATATACATCCAAAAACTAAGGGACTAATTGCTGGAGTAACTCCTGGTTGTCTATCAAGAAAAATAGTACCTAATATAGCGATAGTCATACCAACAGCTCCAATTAAATTACCTTTACGAGCTGTTTTAGCATTACCCATCATTTTTAATCCCATTATAAATGTTACCGAGCCAATGATGTAGCAGATTTCTAATAAATTGTTTTTCATAATTTTTTATTTATTCAATTTGATATTAAGCCAATGTTATTATTTGTTTTGACTTCAATTTAATTTAGTTTCCTCCCTTTCGGGGAGGCTAGGAGGGGCATGTTATTTTTTCTTAAACATCTCTAACATACGATCAGTAACTACAAAGCCACCAACAACATTTAATGTTCCCAATAAAACAGCTAAAAAGCCTAACACTAATGCCAATACATTTGATGTATCAATGTTTAACATAACGTGAATAGCACCTACAATTACAACACCATGTATGGCGTTAGCTCCACTCATTAAAGGCGTATGAAGTACAGTTGGTACACCACCAATTACTTCTATTCCGACAAATATTGATAAAACAACGAAATAAAATATTTCTCTATTCTCTCCAAAAAAACTTAATACTGTTCTTATAATTTCCATATTTTCTAATTGTTAAGTTGACTAATTAATTTTCTTTACACCATTATGTACAATTAAACTTCCTTTTGTTATTTCTTCGTCCATTTCCCATTTAAAGTTTTCTTTATCTGCTAAATGCAATAATAGAGTTGCCATATTTTTAGCATATAAATCACTCGCATTCATTGGTAACAATGATGGTAAATTTCCTTCGCCAATAATAGTGACACCGTGCTTTAAAACATTTTTATTTAACTCGCTACCAATTACGTTTCCACCTTGCTCAACTGCCATATCAACAATTACAGAACCAAAACGCATACTTTTAACCATATCATCAGTTACTAAAACTGGCGCTTTACGTCCAGGGATTAATGCGGTCGTAATTACTATATCTGCATCTTTGACGTGTTTAGAAACTAACTCCTGTTGCGCTTTTAAAAATTCTTCGGATACACCTTTTACATAACCGCCTTCCATCTTCACTGAATCATCACTTTTCATTTCAATAAACTTACCACCTAAGCTCATTACTTGTTCTTTAGTTTCGGGACGAATATCACTTACCTCTACAACAGCTCCTAAACGTTTAGCCGTTGCGATAGCCTGAAGACCAGCAACACCAGCTCCAAATATCACTACTTTACAAGGCTTAATAGTTCCTGCAGCAGTTGTCATCATAGGCATAATTTTACCAATAGTGTCTGCCGCTAACATCACAGCTTTGTAACCACCTAAGTTTGCCTGAGATGATAAGGCATCCATTTTTTGTGCCCGTGAAATACGAGGTACAGCATCCATACTAAATGCTGTAATGCCAGCTTTTACGCAAGCATCAACCAATTCCGTATTAGTAGCTGCCCACATAAAGGATATTAAAATAGTTTCTTTTTTTAGCTTGCTAATTTCATCCGGAGATGGGGCGTTAACAGTTAACAAAACATCTGCCTGAGCATATAAATTATCTTTAGATACAATTTGAGCGCCTGCCGTTGAGTAATTTTCATCAGAATAAAAAGAATTTAATCCCGCTCCTGATTCAACAATAACTTCAAAGCCTTTTTTTACTAAATCTTTAATTACATCTGGCGTTAATGCCACGCGGTTTTCTTTAAACTTGGTTTCTTTTGCTACAGCTAACTTCATAAATATTTACTAATTCGTAATGTTGTTAAAGATTATTTTAAGAGTGTGACAAATAAAAGAAATTACTACCTCGATACAAAATACACTTATAAACAGTTTATCAGATGAGCTTAGCATTTAATCTAATGATGATAAAATCATTTCTTTAACCGTATAGTATTGTTTCATTTTCAAACTTTTTTCACGACGCCATCCACTTGATATATTCATATTAAACAACGCCGCAACTTCTTTATAATCTTTATGATTCATAAAGGCTGATACTAATTCAAAATCACTTGCTTTCCAATTATCAACGTAATCTTCGTAAATTAAAAACAAGTTATTAAGCTGTAAGCTTTGTTTTTCGTTAGTTGTAACAATTAAAAAACGACTATCTGTTTTTTTTATTAATGATAGTTGCTCTCGCGCATTAATTAATCCAAAACCCAAACTTTCATAGGCTACATATTTACTTTGTGTTGTCTCTAATACATCGTGGTACAATACATACTTAAATTTAAAATCTAAATTATTTTCTATGAGGCATTCTTCTATATCAAAAATAATTTCGAGGCTGCCTTGCAAATCATTTGTAATAGCTTGTATTTCATTTTTTAAAACGCTATCAAATTGTGTAATGAAATGCTTTTTATGCAGCTTATTAATAACGCCAGCTACTTTTTTCAAATTCTGATCTAGCGCCTCTGAATAAACCGGAGAGTTTTGTTTAACTTCAGCCATTAAAATAAAATGATTAATCATAGTTTTAACAATAAGGTGTGCGTAAAGTTAAAATTTTTGCACAAATAGCGCAAAAACTAAAAATACTTTGCAAATATTGCTTGATTAGTTTGTGTCTCCCAAAAAAAAATCTAAATTTGCACCCTATTTTAAAAACAAAAAAGAAGTGGACGCATTAAGTTATAAAACAAAATTCGCAAACAAAGCTACTGCTGATAAAGAGTGGTTATTAGTTGACGCAGAAAATGAAGTAGTAGGTCGTTTGGCCTCTAAAATCGCGTATTTAATACGTGGAAAACACAAAACAAGCTTTACGCCGCATGCAGATTGTGGTGCTAATATCATTGTAATTAACGCTGAAAAAGTTCGCTTTACAGGTGCTAAATTGACTGATAAAGAGTATGTACGTTATACTGGTCACCCAGGCGGACAACGTTTTGCAACTCCAAAAGAGTTATTAGCTAAAAAACCTGAGGAAATTATTAAACATGCTGTACACGGTATGTTACCAAAAGGGCGTTTAGGTAGAGCTTTAAATACAAATATGTTTGTATTTGCTGGAACTGAGCATAATCATGCTGCGCAACAACCTAAAAAAGTAGATTTAAAAACAATTATCGCTTAATATTAAGAAATGGAAGTAATTAACACATCTGGTCGCAGAAAAACTTCGGTAGCTCGTGCCTACTTAACAAAAGGTAGCGGGAAAATTACCATTAATGGTAGAGATTTTAAAGAATATTTTAAAACACCAACATTACATTACTATGTTATGCAATCAATGAACACTGCTAAAGTTGCAGGTGAATTTGATGTTAAAGTAAACGTAAATGGTGGTGGTACAACAGGGCAAGCGCAAGCTGTGCGTTTAGCAATTGCTAAAGCATTAGTTGAAGTAAACGCTGATTACAAAAAAGATTTACGTGCCGAAGGCTTAGTAACTCGTGATCCACGTATGGTTGAACGTAAGAAATTCGGTCAGAAAAAAGCTCGTGCTCGTTTCCAATTCAGCAAACGTTAATATTTACACTAAAAGATTATTTAAAAATGTCAAATACATCATTCAACGAATTATTAGAAGCAGGTGCTCATTTTGGTCACTTAAAAAGAAAATGGAATCCAGCAATGGCACCATACATCTATGCTGAAAAAAACGGAATTCATATTATAGATTTAAACAAAACAGTTGCTAAAATTGATGAAGCAGCTGCAGCGTTAAAACAAATTGCTCGTTCAGGTAAAAAAATATTATTTGTAGCTACAAAAAAACAAGCTAAAGATATCGTTGCTGAAAAAGTAAAAGCAGTAAACATGCCTTATGTAACTGAGCGTTGGCCAGGCGGTATGTTAACTAACTTTGCAACTATCCGTAAAGCTGTTCGTAAAATGGCTCAAATTGATAAAATGGCTGTTGACGGAACATTTGAAAATATTTCTAAAAAAGAAAAATTACAAATTTCTCGTGAGCGTGCTAAATTAGAAACTAACTTAGGTTCAGTTGCAGATTTAACTCGTTTACCATCAGCTTTATTTATCGTTGATATTACAAAAGAGCACATCGCAGTTGCAGAAGCAAAACGTTTAGGTATCCCAACTTTTGCTATTGTTGATACTAACTCTAACCCTAACTTTGTTGATTATGCAATCCCTGCAAATGATGATGCTTCATCTTCTGTAGCTTACATTATCGATTTAATGTGTAAAGCGGTTTTAGAAGGTTTAGGCGAGCGTAAAGTTGATAAAGATAACAATGCAGAAGAAAAAGAAGGTAACTCTTCTAAAGATGATGCAGAAGAATTAGCAGAAGGTGTTAAAGTTAAAGGTGCAAAATCTGATGATGAAGAAGGCGCACGTAAACCAAGCACTGGTGGCCGTAAAAGAACTACAGCGAAAAAATAATTTTTCACTTAAATAATTTAACGGCCATTCCTGAAAAGGAAAGGCCGTTTTTTTTACAACAAAATAAGTATAACATTAAATAAAAAATAAAATGGCAATTACAGCACAAGAAGTAAACAAATTACGTCAACAAACCGGAGCAGGAATGATGGATTGTAAAAAAGCACTAGAAGAAAACAATGGCGATTTTGAACAAGCTATTGATTACTTGCGTAAAAAAGGCGCTAAAGTAGCGGCTAACCGTGGAGATAGAGATAGTAAAGAAGGTGTTGTTTTAGCTAAAACAACTGCTGATAACAAAAAAGGTGTTTTAATCTGGGTTAACTGCGAAACTGATTTCGTAGCTATTAATGCGGACTTTATTGCTTTTGCTGATACTATTGCAAATATTGCTTTAAATAGCAGCGCTACAACAAAAGAAGAAATTTTAAATTTACCTTACAATAATGATATTAAAGTAAGCGATAAATTCATGGAGCAAGTTGGTAAAATTGGCGAGAAAATTGAAATCGGATATTTTGAAGTTATTACTGCTGAAAAAGTATCTGCATACATTCACCCAGGTAACCGTGTTTCTGTTATCGTTGGATTTAACAAAGAATTAACTGATGAAGCTGGACGTAACGTAGCAATGCAAGCAGCAGCTATGGCACCAGTTGCTTTAGATAAAGAAGGTGTAACTCAAGAAATGTTAGACCGTGAATTAGAAATTGCTCGTGAAGTTATTCGTGCAGAAGGTAAACCAGAAGATATGGTTGAGAAAATTGCTCAAGGTAAAATTGCTAAATTCTACAAAGAATCAACTTTATTAAACCAAGAATATATTAAAGATAACAAATTAACTGTTGCAGCTTATTTAAAAAGCTTAGACAAAGATTTAACGGCAACAGCCTTTAAACGTTACGCATTATCTTAATTTTATTTAAATCCCGATTAATTTAATCGGGATTTTTTTTGAGCAAAATATTACAACCAACAATACTAAATGCAAAACAATCAACTTATATTTTATAACACTCCTGAAGGGAATGTGAAAATAGAGGTCGTTTTTGAAAACGATAATTTTTGGCTCAGTCAAAAACGTATGGCAAAATTGTTTGGTGTTGAAGTACCTGCGATTAGTAAACATTTAAAAAATATTTTTACTGAAGGCGAACTAACTGAGAACTCAGTTATTTCCATTATGGAAACAACTGCTGATGATGGAAAAAATTATAAAACGTCTTTTTATAAATTAGATGCAATTTTAGCGGTTGGATATAGAGTGAATAGTAATGAAGCAATTCAATTTCGTATTTGGGCAACGAATACACTAAAAGAGTTTATTGTAAAAGGATTTGTATTAGATGATGAACGCTTGAAGCAAGGAAAAGTTTTTGGTAAAGATTATTTTGATGAGTTATTAGAACGTATTAGAGAAATACGTGCAAGCGAAAGACGTTTTTATCAAAAAATAACCGACTTATATGCTTTAAGTGTTGATTATAACGCTAGTTCGATAACAACACAAGATTTTTTTGCGTCTGTACAAAACAAGTTACACTGGGCTATTACAGGTAAAACTGCAGCCGAAATAATTTATACCGAAGCTGATGCAACAAAAATTTACATGGGATTAAAAACTTGGAAACAAGCACCAGATGGAAAAATTGTAAAAAGCGATGTTGCTGTTGCTAAAAATTATTTGAACGAAACTCACATCAGCGAATTAAATAGAATCGTTTCCGCTTATTTAGATTTAGCTGAAAATAATACTCAACGTGGCATTCTACTTTATATGAAAGATTGGAGTAAGTTTTTAACTGATTTTTTACAATTATCAAATTATCCGATTTTAAAAGATAAAGGGACATACACAATGTTTGAAGCAAAATTAAAAGCAGAAATGGAGTACGGTAAATTCAGAGTGATACAAGATAAAAATTACGAATCAGATTTTGATAAAGAAATAAAAAAAATAAAAAAATAAACATTATGAAATATAAACGCATACTATTAAAATTATCAGGCGAAGCCTTAATGGGAAATAAAGGTTTTGGTATAGACCAAGTTCGTTTGATGGAATATGCTGTTGAAATAAAAGCCGCTTACGATGCTGGTTGCCAAGTTGCAATTGTAATTGGTGGCGGAAATATTTTTAGAGGAATACAAGCCGAAGCAGGTGGAATGGATCGCGTACACGGCGATTATATGGGGATGTTAGCTACGGTTATTAACTCCATGGCGGTACAATCTGCGCTTGAAGGCTTAGGCGTACAAACACGTTTACAAAGCGCCATTAAAATGGAGCAAATTTGTGAACCCTTTATACGCCGTAAAGCTGTGCGTCATTTAGAAAAAGGACGTGTAGTTATTTTTGGTGCAGGCTCTGGAAATCCTTATTTTACAACTGATTCAGCTGCTGCCTTAAGAGCTATTGAAATTGAAGCTGAAGTAATTTTAAAAGGAACACGTGTAGATGGTATCTATACTGCTGATCCCGAAAAAGATAAATCTGCAACTAAATTCGATACTATTACATTTGATGAAGTATATACAAAGGGTTTAGAAGTAATGGACTTAACTGCTTTTACTTTATGTAAAGAAAATAATTTACCTATTATTGTTTTTGATATGAACAAAAAAGGGAACTTACAAAATTTACTAATGGGTGAAAAAGTAGGTACCTGAGTTGTTGGATAAATTGTATCTATTGTAAAAACTAAAATTATACTACTATGAAAACGAAACTATTTTTTCTGAAATCAGGTTGTATCATTTTAGTTTTTGCATTTATACTAACCGCCTGCAAAACACACCGCGATTGCCGAGGTAGAAAGAAAAATGCTAAAACCCAGATGGGTGGGTGGATTTAGTATTGTACAAAATAATAAGCTACCCTATATAAATTTAATCCAAAGACTATTTTAATTAATTCGTTCTGACCAATTCATCGTTGACGGCAATTCAACATTAGAAAATTCAATGTGAATTACGCGTCTTCTTTTATTATTTGTTGTTCGGCTAGAACTATGTAATAATAATGGCTTCATAATCATTACACCACCTTTCTTAACTTTACAAACAACTTCCTTTTCAGTTTCCCAATTAATGGTTTCTGGCCTATAAATTTCTTTCGAATGTGAAGCGTCTATAATTTTTAAAGCTCCATTATTCTCATCAGTGTCATCCAAATGTATACGTATTGTATAAATATTTTTCAAAACATCTATAGGAGGATGAACAGCAAATTGATTTTGTTTAACTGTCCAAGGCCCAAAATTATCTACTTCAACTTTTTTATCTACAGAAATTGTTAAGTCTTGATGATATGAAACATACCAATTTGAATGTTCTGGCTTGTCAAAATAAATACTTTTAACCACAAAGTAATTATCTCCGAAAATTTGATTGATAACAAACTTTAAGTTATCGTTAAATAAATATTTAATGGTAGAGGGCACTTCTTTTAAAAACTGTCTGATTGCAAAAAGTTCATTTAATTTCCTAAACGTATCTTTTGTCATATCCGCTTTTTCAATTAATAATAAAATTTGTTCGGTCTCTTCAGAAGTATATATATTATCAATTATTGTAAATCCATTAATAAGTAACGCACTCTTATGTTTAGTAATATCTATCATAACAAATTAAACAATTATTTAAGCTGAACCTTCGCGCCTTTATTAAAATAACGTCGCATTAGCTCCGTTAAATTGTCGTACTCTTCTCTATAAAAAATTCCAACACCTTGTGTGTAAGGCCCTCCACTATTAATTACCTGAGTATTATCGTTACTTCTATTAAATGCTTTAACACGGTACTTTCCAGTATCTGTTAATTTATATTCAACCGTTACATCACCAATTAATCCATTATTATTTGATGATTTAGAAGTAGAGTTATTATTGGAAACGCCTATGTTTCCATCAATTACTAAACGGTTATTAAATAACTGCTTGTTTAATGTTAAATCCAATTCATCATTGCTTAAACTTGTACCTGGCCTATAATTAACTCCAATATCAACATCCTTTGTAACACCATTTAGCCAGCTGCTTATTTTATTGCTCAACATTTCTGAACCTGTTGCCGCTGCAGCTCCGCCTACAATTCCTTTATCACTACCTGCTAAAGTTAAAGGTGTTACAAAACTTCGAAGTAATAATAATGAAAAAACTTGACGAGTTAACTCATTTTCATCACTTAATATACTTCGTATAGCTGAACGACTTCGTTCGTCAAGTGTGGGCAATTCAATGCCAAATGTAATGTCGGGTTGCGTTAATTTATTTTTCATAAATAATTTACAATCTACTGTAAAACGCTTACTGTAATCATTTACTGAATCGTTAGGAAATAAAGGCTTAATAGTAGCGCGTTGCCTATAAATAGCCGCAATGTCGATGTTCGCTTTATAAACATTTCCATTCCATTTAATAGAACTACCTTTTTGTATTTCGAATTTTTTTGTAACAAAATCTTCTAAGGTAAATAAGTAATCACCAGTTGTAAGAACGTAATCGCCAAACATATCAAACTTACCTTTAGAATTTATTTTCATACTTAAATTACCAGCCCCTCTAGCATTAATTACATCACCAGATTTTTCGTCAAATATTAATTTCACTTCTGCATCTGGAGTAGCTTCTAAATTAAAATCGAGTGAAAAATTAGAAGGAGATTCTTTAACTACTTTTTTGATCGTATCTGTAGTAACAAATTTTATAAATTCATTTCCCGATATTTCAGATGGTCCATCTAATGGAATATAAAAATAGGTTCCACCATTTGTTTTCATATTTATTTCCATTTTGATATCATCCAAAAAGCCATATATACCTGCATTTCCGCTAGCGAAAGCTGTACCGTAATAAGCAGGATTATTTGCAGAAGTTGTATTAAGCACCATTAATTTATTGGTGTTTATATCAAAGTCAATACGCATATTCTTAAAATTTTGATGAAATATTCTCCCATCAATTGTACCAGAATTTCCTGATTTATCATGTAGTTCAAGCCCTTCGAAATTTATTTGTGTCGGCAAAATATCAATATTACCATTAATATTGTATTGTGTATTTAACATATCAACTACGGCAACGCATCTAAATATCTTAAATTTTCCATTAATTAAAGGCTTATCTAATGTGCCTGTTATTTTTCCGTCACCATTTAAATATCCAATTTTAAACGTAATAATATCTTTTAGTATGGGCTGAAGAATAGCTAAATCAAAAGGTTTGGCACTGAATGAAATATCTATATTATCTTCTTTTTTTGCTGGATAATAAAATCCTGCAAACGTTAAGTTTTTCATTACATTATTATCCAAATCTCTGGAAAAGGCTGTAAATCCTGACAATTTAACCATATCAGCTTCAGGATCATACTCACTTAAAACTTCTCCATTACCAATAAATTTATTATTGAGTACTAGCTCATTAAAATTTAAATTACTATTAATAATTCTTTTTCCTAGTGCACCATAAATAGTTGTATTTCCTGTTAAGTATCCTCCTATGGTTAATAAAGGCGATGCTATTACTTTATTAAATTGATTAAGTCTTAAATTTTGGATGAATACATCAAACTTATCGTTTTTATTTTTAGAAAGTTTTCCTTCAAGTGTAATTAATTGATTTTGGTTGTAAAACGTCAAAGGATTTACATTCACCATAAAGCTTGTATCAATAGTAATTACATCAGGTTTTACTAATTGCCAAAGCGAATCCTCTACAACACTTGTTATTTTATTAAATAATATATCTGCCTGACTAACCCCAAATAAAACATTGCCACTTATTTCGCCAGAATTTTTAGGCAATTGCTTATTGTTCCAGTTTAAATCAAAGCGAGAAAGTTTATCATTTGACGCAATATTTAAAACAGGATTTTTAAACGCAAAGCTATCGCTAAGATTGATGCTTTTTGCTTTATAATTTAATGTTATTCCATTTACTAAAGAATTTACATCTATTTTATTTTCCTTAAATTTTACACCAGAGTACTCTATTAAATCACTATTTGTTTTTAAATATAAATAATTAATAGCCGCATCAAAAGATCCTTCAATCAATGTATTAGGACTAATCATTAAATCATTAATGAATAATTCTTTAACGATTGTAAAGTTTTTTATTTTAATGTTAATATCCGCTTTATCGCTATAATAATATCGAGATTTTGTTTTTACAAAAGTTGGAAAATAGTTGTTTAAGTACTGTTTAAAGGCGTTAGACAATGTGCTCAAATTATATTTACCTTGTAATTGTGCATTTACAATATTAGAATTCAGTTTAATTTTTTTAATAGGATTTTCCTGATCAAGTTCTAAGTTAAATGTGCTTAGTTTATAATCTTTTCCGTTAGCTCTATAGATAGTGTTATCAAAGTTTACGAGCCCTGTTAAATTATCAATATCATCGCCATTTAAATTAATTAAAACTTGTGATGATATTTTTCCATTTAACTTAGATGAAGAAAAATGCGTTTTATCTAAATCAAAATTATTAATGGTAGAAATAAAATCCATTTTAGGAACCTTATGATTCAAATCAACCGAACCATTAAAATCAAAATTTGCATTTGTATCACGACAAGCTAAATTTCCTTTAAAAATCTTGTCTTTAAATGTTCCATCTACTTTTAAATTATCATATTGGTAATTATTAAATGTGATTGATTTAACTGTACCATCAAGTGTAGTATTTAAATGTTTTAACTCTAAACCCTTACCTTTAATTTGAGTAGTAAGTGATAGGGGACCAACAATGCTCGCCGAAGGAAATAATTTAGAAATATTAAAATCTGTAGTAGTAATTGTTCCTGAATACTCAACTGGTTTTTTCTTATTCGTATTGTTAAGCGAAATGTCTGTTTTTACGTTACCGATGGCAGTTTTAAATGTACCATAGGTTACAAAATTATCAATAAAGCCATCAAACTTTCCTTTGTATGAAACGACTCCAAGCGCACTCACTTCTTTAGGAATAGGCAAATACGTTGGTTTATCAAAAGGAGGTAGTGGAAAATTTTCTAACTCGTGTTTAGTGGTAGATAATTTTTTAGCGTCTAAGTGTATGTATGTTTTATTAATATCTGGCAAGCCTGTCATTGTGATATCACCTAAAAACTGTGTGTTATCTTTATAACGAATGTTCATATTAGTTCCGCTCAAATCATTAACATAACCACGCACTTTACCAGATACATTAAATACTTCCTTAAATCCTTTTATGTCTTCCGAAAAATAAACCACATCTCTCATACTTAAGGATGTTGTATCTTTTAAATTTCCTTTAATGTAAACTTTATTAATAAAATCATCATAATCGTCCCAACTATCAAAATTAAACGCAAAGTTACCGTGTACCACACTGTTAGGTGTTTTAATTGATAAACTATCGCACTGCAATAAGGTGGGCGATACTTTAGTTAAGGCGGTTAAATTATTAAGTACAAAACCACATTGTTCTTTAGCAGATAAGTTAGTGACTTGAGCAATAACTGTATCGCCGTTAAACTTAATATCAGAAATTTTACCGTGAACATTTTGCACATAAATATTTCGATAATTCATATACTCCCCAACAGGTAAAGTATCTCTCAATAAACGGTACCTAAAATTGACATTATTTAAAATTAATGCGCCATACTTAATTTGCCAAGGTGATGGCATCGTGTCTTTTTTAATTGTATCCTTAGGTGCAAAATAATCCGCCAAAAACTGAAAATTAAAATCAGGTTCTCCTTTATATTTTAAAAGCTTTACAGTAATATCTTTTAACTCGGCTCTATCTAAACTAAGTTTATGTTTTTCTAAATCAAAACCACTAACATTTACCTTAATTAAATGACCTGATAATAATGTATCATTATGTTGATCACCAACAAATACATCTTCTAGTAATACATCTTTAATAAATTTAATTTTTAATTTACCAATATGAACTTTAGTCCCAAGTTCTTTACTTAAATAATTTGTAGCCTGATGGGCTGCCCAGGTTTGAAATTTTTCGGTTTGAAAAGCGAAGTATAAAAAAACAATAAGAGCAACCGCGAATAATACCAAAAACAAAGTCGTTTTTAGTAAGATTCTTGTAATTTTACGCCAGATGCTCATTGAGCATAAAAATAATGAATAAAACTGAGGATATATTTATTTTAGGCATCGAATCGAGCTGTGATGATACCTCATGTGCGATTTTAAAAAACAATCTATTACTATCAAACATCACCGCTAATCAAAGCATCCATGAGCAATATGGCGGAGTAATACCAGAATTAGCAAGTAGAGATCATCAAAAAAACATTGTGCCTGTTATTGACGCTGCTCTTAAAAAAGCAAATGTGAAACTTTCGCAAATCAATGCTATTGCAGTAACTAGAGGGCCAGGATTAAGTGGCAGTTTATTAGTAGGATTATCTTTTGCAAAATCATTATCGATGGCATTAAATATTCCATTAGTTGAAGTAAACCATATGCAAGGGCATATTTTAGCACATTTTATAAAAGAAGAAAATCAAGATATTAAACAACCTAGTTTTCCTTTTTTATGTTTAACTGTTAGTGGAGGTCACACTCAAATTGTAAAAATTACCAATCATTTAAGTTTTGAATTATTAGCAGAGACAGAAGATGATGCTGTTGGAGAAGCCTTTGATAAAGCCGCAAAAATATT
>JAYSTR010000007.1:0-15807 GCA_043719555.1 Bacteroidota bacterium
GTTTCCATAATTAAATTACAAACCTCATTGCTTGTAGAATAACCACGAATAACTTCAATTAATTTCATTACCGGAACCGGATTCATAAAATGCATTCCAATTACTTTATCGGCACGCTTAGTAACAGCTGCAATTTGAGTAATAGATATTGATGATGTGTTACTTGCCAAAATAGCGTGAGGCGGGCAAATTTCATCTAGTTGTTGAAAGATAGCTAATTTCACCGTTACATTTTCGCTAGCTGCCTCAACTACTAAATCAGCTGTTTTAGCACCTTCTTCTAACTTAGTAAATGTTTTAATATTTGATAAGGTCGTTGCCTTTTCAGCTTCTGTTAAAGCACCTTTAGTAACCTGACGATCTAAATTTTTTGTAATAGTAGCTACGGCTTTTTGTAACGCTTGCTCATTAATATCAACTAAACTAACTGCATATCCAAACTGCGCAAATACGTGAGCAATTCCATTTCCCATGGTACCGCTTCCTATAACTGTAATATTTTTCATCTTTTTAAGGGTATTAAATTGAGGTGTAAATCTAATTGTAATGTGGGTTATAAACAAATTGAGTTTTACACGAAATAAACACGATTTGTGGATTAATAATTGGCTTTTTTGTTGATTTTCGGAATAACTAAAATAAAAAAGAGAGCTAATCGCTCTTTTACATTTATTCCATTAAAATCCCAGTCAATTTTAAACTGTATTTTTAAAACCTCAGCACAAAATGTTCTTTTTGTAAAGTTTCTTTTCTAAAAAAGATTATACCGAAATAAAAAAAATCGAGACTCAAAGTTACTTCTGAGTGAGAGCGAATTTGCTGCCAAGCTTTTTGCATACCATCACTCCAATTAATATCATCAAAAATAAATATCGAATTGGAATTTTTCTTTTCTAATGCTAATTGAAAATAATTAAGTGTTGGTTCGTAAGCATGATTACCATCCACATATAATAAATCGATAGTATCTAGACTTTGTAATAATTTAGGTAACTCTGTATTAAAATTTCCTTGTAAGGATTTTATATTTTGTTGTTGATTATGTTTAAATACTTGCTGTGCGTATTCACTAATATTATTGCAACCTTCAATCGTATAAATTATTGATTTTGGTGCAGCTTTAGCTAAATACAAGGTGTTTAATCCTAATGACGTTCCTAATTCTACAATCGTATTAGGTTTAAATTTATTAACCAGGCGATAAAAAAACTCCGATTGCTTTTTATTAGAAATACCCAACTTGGCTATTTGAGATACCTGACGCTGATTGGTTTTTAATTTTCGAGAACCTACACCATAATCGGTAACATCAATTACTGTGTTATCTTTTAATAAAGAAGTTCGTATGCTATTTAATTTTTCAAAATCGCTAAACGGGTATATGTTTAAAATCAATTCATTATATAAATCAAATACAAAAGGAGAATGCACATCATGTTCGGTATAAGCTGTTAACTTATAATTAATAAAATTAATGATGTTTTTGATCGTCATAATTTAGTTTTGGCAATTACAAAGCACTTCTCTTTTAATTGGTTCTGTTTGGTAATTAGGCAAACTCACTTCTTTCATATAATAAATAATCAGTTCTGATAGTTGGTTTTCAGGATGTTCTCTGTTCCATTTTTTAATATAGTAACTGCAAAAATACGGACGAATGTAGTTATTTCCAGTAAAAATATAATTCTCGAAATACTTACGCCAACGATCGCTCTCATATTCGCACACGACGTATTTGGGTTTTTCAAACGATACCGAATCAATATCATGTTTTACATCTATAAACTTTTTTTGAGAAACCGAATATCCACTAAATACATAATACCCATCATCTTTAAATACACTCGGCGAAAACATCCCCCAGTTTTGTTCTAAACGTAAAATGCTACCATATTTGCTAACTTCAGGCTCCATAGCAAAAGGAAATTTTTGTACCATCGTTAAATTAAATAGTAAGCAAAATACAATAATCGCTACTACAAAAAGAGAACGCATAAAATTAAAACTCTCCATAAAATTGTTTGTAACTGGATGCACTTCACGTATAAATAGAGTTCTATTTTTATAAAAATGTCTTTCAAAATAATCTATAGCCTTTGATGGTAATAATCCGACGATACTTACTATACCAATAATATAAAATAATCCAACATACATTGATACGGAAATACCTATAAACAGCATCACATACATCACAATACCTAAAATTCTTACTTTACGTGATACAAAAGGCATTATTAATAAAAGAGGGGCAATTAATTCTATGCCAAAAACGAGATGTGTTAAAAATTTTAATAATTGTGGATATTCATATATCAAGGAACCAAAAGGTAATCGTAGCTGATCAATACTAAGTGCATAATAAATGGCTGTCCCTTCCGTGCGCCATTCGGGAGAGGTTTTAAGTAAGGCTGAGAAAAAGCAAACTGATGCTACTAATAACAAATAACCCATATTAGCTATGGAAAAATACTGCGTTTTAATGGCTGATTTTTTAACTAAAGAGTATCTTTCGCCCCAAGGTAAAAACACTCCCCATAATAATAACAACCTCAACAAATCGTCGCCACTTTGAGCTATGAGCGGATTACGATTTTGAACAGATACTAAAAACGTCCAACAAATAAAGGTGAATAACCGCGCTCTGTAGCCTATTAATAAAACAATAATACAAACAGCATTCAGTATAAATAAAAGCACCTGAAACCACAATTCACCATTAAGAGCGTGATACGAAAAATAAAACTGATTCCAATTATACAACTTCAGGGTTTCTAAAGGAAGTAAACCCTCATTTGTAAAAAAAGCGTTGATGGATAAGGAACGCACAAATAAATCAACCAACAAAATAATAGCAACACCAATGCGCATTAATCCTAAGGCTCTTACATCCAAAGTATAAGAGCCACGAAGCTGAAAGAGTATTTTAAAGAGTTTTGTTTTGATAGCAAAAAAAAAGCATCCGTTAATAAACGAATGCCTTACTTAAAATGATTATTTTTTATAAGCAACCAACTTGTCCTGATAATGTTACAATTGGGAAATTTGTACCTGATTTTTTACATGGAATATTGTTATAATTACCAGTAATAGCTGTTGCATTAGAGGATACCGTTACAACACCCGACTGACCATACCAAACACTACCAGTAACTTGTCCTGATGGGCTCGTACACGTTAAATGAACATTATTACCAACTAAGGATGTATTTTGATCAACAATTGTATAACTACCTGGTGTAATAGTTCCAGTTGCAAAACATAATTGAACTACCGTACCCAAATTAGAATTATTTACACTAATACAACTTGCTCCAGAACAGCCTTGGCTACTCCAAAACGAACCAACTCCAACGCCAGTCATAGCAGAATTTTGAGCTGAAGATGTTGTATTAATTGTTCCTGTAGTAGTTACTAAAGTAGCTGTAGCTGGCGATTGACCAGTTGTAGTCCAACCTGGTGTAATGGCTTCGCTATTATTTTTTGATTTGCATGATACAAATACAACGCATAATGCGAAAATTAAACTTAACGTAGTGAATATAATTTTTTTCATTTTTTACTTTTTGTTTTAACAAATCTAATAATATTAACTTAAAATCCAAATAGTTACACTCATTATAAACTCATATTCGATAACTCATAAAAGGTATTTCCTTTACTTACCATTTGTTTTAGTTTAACGCAAGCTCTATATCTATCTTCCTGATATAAATCATACAACTCATTTAAGGTTTTTAATACGTTTTGCAACCCTAATTCATCAGCCCAAATAAGCAATCCTTTTGGGTAATTTACTCCTTTGGTCATTGCTAAATCAATATCTTGAGCAGAAGCAATACCTAAATAATTAGTATCACAAGCCTCATTAATAAGCATACATAAAATACGGTTAACAATATATTGTCCCAATACTTCATCTTTTTTAGGCTGAGGCAATTCGGCGCCATCTCGGTAATCATAAAACCCTCGTCCCGATTTTTTACCCAAAAATTTAGCTTCCAATAATCTTTTTTGACTTAAAGCTGGTTTAAAACGCGGATCGTAATAAAATTGTTTCCAAACCGTTTCGGTTACAACGTAGTTAACATCGTGTCCAATTAAATCCATCAATTCAAAAGGACCCATTTTAAAACCTCCTATTTCTTTCATCGCCCAATCAATAGTAGCAATGTCAGCTAATTGCTCTTCGTAAATACGTAACGCTTCGCTGTAAAAGGGGCGAGCTACGCGGTTCACAATAAAGCCAGGAGTATCTTTCGCCATCACCGTAATCTTTCCCCAACTATCAATTAATGTTTTGCAATTGGCCGCAATAGTTAAATCTGTAGCAACACCCGGAATAATTTCTACCAAGGGCATTAAAGTTGCTGGATTAAAAAAGTGGATGCCTATAACTTTTGTAGGATTAGCACATGCCGCTGCAATAGATGTTATAGATAACGAAGAAGTATTAGAAGCTAAAACACAGTTATCAGAAACCAAAGCTTCTAACTCTTTAAATACAGTTTGCTTAATTTCTAAATTTTCGATAATGGCTTCAATCACTAAACCGCAAGGACTTAAATCTTGTATAGAAGATGTGAAAGTTATTAAGCTTAAAATACTATCTGCTTTAGCTTGAGTGATTTTTTGTTTCTCTACTAATTTAGTGAGTGAAGTTGTTAAATTGATTTTAGCTTTATCAAGTGCGGTAACATTCGTATCAACTAAAATAGTGTGGTGCTCAGCAGTAGCGGCAACTTGAGCAATACCACTACCCATAGCTCCAGAGCCTACGATACCAATAACAGTTTGTTTTGTAAACATAATTTAATGTTGAATAATTATTTTTTTTGTTTCGTTTAAATTTGGCCCAACTAAATTTAAAAAATAGATTCCATTAGCTAAATTTTCAGTATTAATACTGGTTTTAAATAAGGGTTCATGAATATCAAGTATTAATTCGCTCATTTTTTTTCCAATAGCATCAATAATCAACACAGATGCTTTTTTATTTTGCTGATTAGCTATCACAAATTGAATTTCGTTGCTAGCAGGAAATGGAAATGCGTTAAATAAAGTTGATGAATATTCGGAAACTTGTGTAGCAATGCCCGTTTTATAATAACTATCACCATCTAATATAAAAATACCGTTTTGCATGTCGCAGGTAATGATAATTTTACTCGGCAAATACGGATAAGCGCCCCAATTACCTTTATATCCACTATATGTTGTATTGGTATTACCAATACCAGACTGTGTATAAGTATCAAAATAGCCATATATTTTAGAGTCGGATGGATTAGATATATCATACAAATAAATACCATCGTGATAGGTACTCATCCAACACCAATTATTGCCAACGATATAAGGATTGTGGGCTGTTGCACCAAAATTAGAACGGATAGTATCCATTAAGGTAATATTGCCAAAATCACTCACATCAATTACTTTAGCAGGTAAGCCATTGGGCACTTCGTCGGCAAAAACCATAGTTTTACGATTATCCGTTTGCCAAGAGCTATGGTTATAACCCGCATAAGGATAACCGGTATAAGATGTCAATTGCGAAAAGGTATTAGTACTAGTATTGAATTTATAAATTTGTAGACCTTGCCCTCCGCAAGAAGCATATACTGTATCATTGCGCACAAACATATCATGAGCAAAAGAAATGCCTGAAATATCCTGACTTAACGTTCGTAATAATAAAGGAGCGGTTGGTGTAGCTAAACTATACACTCGCATATTATCATACGACTGACCAACTGGAGATGGCGCTCCACAATACAATTTATCATTATCAATAAAAATTGTATGACAACGTTCAAAATAAGTAGTCCCATCATAGGCTACATGAACAGAATCTGGCAAATACTGCATATCTATAATTTGAAAGGAATTAGGCGAACCATCATCACTCACTATATAACAGTAGTTTTGATACGTTTTAATTTCGCGCCAAGTACAACCTGAACGACGAGCCTTAACTGAATCCACAATTATCGGATTAGTTGGAATAGTTACATCTATAAAATAGGTTTGACTACTAGTGCCAATTATAGCGTATTCCTTATTTTTAACACTTTGATACCAACCCCAACATCCTGAATACTTTCGCCCTTCGGCACCGGTTACATCCTTTTCGGGATCTAAGTGCGCTAATAAATTTACATTTAAGCTAGGGTAAACTGTTTGCGCTTTTATATTAACAAAAGCCACTATAACGAAAACAAAAAGGAAATAAATTTTACACATAGTTTGAATTGTTTAAAATAAGAAATTGCTCATATATTTTCGAAAACTTAACAAAATAAATATATAATATTCATTTTGTTTTCTTCCAATTATTACTTAATCATAAAAGTAATAAAAAATACAGCTTAAAACACCTCATTACTTGTCATAAATAAGCGTTTTTTTACACCATAATAAATTGTAATTTGGTGCCGAAAAATTACAACTCAAAAAACTACTCAATATGGCAAAAGAAGTAAAAAACGTAGAATACGGTTTAGAAAAAATATTTGAAGGAGCACAAGATTTTCTTCCATTATTAGGTACAGATTATGTAGAATTTTATGTAGGCAATGCCAAGCAATCTGCTCATTATTATAAAACCGCTTTTGGTTACCAATCATATGCATATGCTGGCTTAGAAACTGGGTTAAAAGACCGAGTATCATATGTATTAAAACAAGATAAAATAAAATTAGTTTTAACAACTGCTTTAACCAGTGATTCGCCCATTGGTGAACATGTAAAAAAACATGGTGATGGTGTGAAAATTATTGCTTTATGGGTTGATGACGCTCGTAAATCGTTTGAAGAAACCGTTAAACGTGGCGCTAAAGTATATATGGAGCCTGTTGTTGAAAAAGATGAACAAGGGGAAGTAGTTCGCGCTGGTATTTATACTTACGGCGAAACAGTGCATATGTTTGTTGAACGCAAAAACTACAAAGGTTCTTTTTTACCAGGATTTGTTGAGTGGAAAAGCGATTACAATCCAGCCCCAGTTGGTTTAAAATTTATTGACCACATGGTTGGTAATGTAGGTTGGAACCAAATGAATGCCACGGTAAAATGGTATGAAGAGGTAATGGGTTTTGTTAACTTTTTATCGTTTGATGATAAACAAATTACAACTGAATACTCGGCATTAATGAGTAAGGTGATGAGTAACGGTAATGGCCGCATTAAATTCCCAATTAATGAGCCTGCCGAAGGAAAAAAGAAATCTCAAATTGAGGAATACATTGATTTTTACGAAGGTGCCGGTGTGCAACATTTAGCATTAGCAACTGATGATATTATTAAAACTGTGGCTGAATTAAAAGCGCGTGGCATCGAATTTTTACCACCGCCTCCACAAGCATATTACGACGATATCCCTAATCGTTTAGGTGTACACAGAGATATGATGAAAGAAGATATTAATGAATTACAACGTTTATCAATTTTAGTTGATGCTGATGAGGAAGGATATTTATTACAAATCTTTACAAAACCTGTAGAAGACCGCCCTACTCTATTTTATGAAATCATACAACGTATGGGAGCAAAAGGATTTGGTGCTGGTAACTTTAAAGCTTTATTCGAATCGATAGAAAGAGAACAAGCTAAACGTGGTACACTTTAATATTTTAGTTCATACAAAATGCTAGGCTTAAAACTCGAAACTGATCCACGTTGGGTTAACATAGTAGAAAAAAACATTGAAGAAATTTTAACTGACCACGCTTACTGTGAGCAAAAGGCAGCTACCAATGCTATTTCTATTATGATTAGTTATCCTTACCATACTGATATTGTTGATGAAATGTTGACTCTTGCAAAAGAGGAGTTAACTCATTTTGAAATGGTACATCAAAAAATAAAAGATCGTGGTTTAAAATTAGGTTTCGAGCGTAAAGACGAATACGTAAATGAACTGTATCGTTTTATGCGTAAAGGTGATCATCGTAAAACTGTTGTATTAATTGATCGATTATTATTTGCTGCAATGATTGAAGCGAGGAGTTGCGAACGTTTTAAACTATTATCAGAACAAATAAATGATGAAGATTTAAAAGCATTTTATCGTGAGTTAATGATTAGCGAAGCAACCCATTATACTACGTTTATTGGTTTTGCTCGTAAATATGGCGCCGAAGTAGAAGACATTGATAACCGCTGGCAACAGTGGTTAGATTTTGAAGCATCGGTATTAAAAAATTACAGCAAAAAAGAAACCATACACGGATAATATTATTTAAAAAAAAGAACATTCAAAAACACAAAACTATGTCGGCACTAACAGCTACTCAATTTAATTTACCGAAACAAAAAAGTTTTTATAAAGGTAAAGTACGCGATGTATATAACATTGATGATAAATTTTTAGTAATGGTAGCAAGCGACAGAATTAGTGCTTTTGATGTGGTATTACCGAAAGGTATTCCATATAAAGGACAGGTATTAAATCAAATAGCTTCTAAATTTTTAAAAGCAACAGCAGATATTTTACCTAACTGGGTAGTAGATGTGGCTGATCCTGTGGTTACTATTGGCAGAGTTTGCCAGCCTTTTAAAGTTGAAATGGTAATACGTGGTTATTTAGCAGGCCACGCAGCTCGAACTTATAATGAGGGCTTACGAACACTATGTGGCGTTACAATGCCCGATTATTTAAAGGAAAACGACAAATTCCCTGAACCAATTATTACTCCAACTACTAAAGCCTCAGAAGGACACGATGAAGATATTAGTCGCGAAGAAATTTTAAAGCAAGGTATTGTTGAGGAAAAATATTATGTGCAGTTGGAAGATTATACACGCAAAATTTATGCACGTGGTCAGGAGATTGCCAATAAAATGGGGTTGATTTTAGTAGATACTAAATATGAGTTTGGTTTATGTGATGGACAAGTATATTTAATGGATGAAATTCACACGCCTGACTCATCACGTTATTTTTATTTAGAAGGTTATCAGGAAAGACAAGATAATAATGAAGAACAAAAACAATTAAGTAAGGAGTTTGTTCGTCGTTGGTTAATTGACAATGGTTTTCAGGGTAAAGAAGGACAAGCTATTCCTGAGATGAGTGATGCGTGGGTAAATGAAATATCTGAACGTTACATTGAATTATACGAAAAAGTAACGGGCGATAAATTCATCAAACATCCAACCGATAAATTAACGGAACGTGTGGAACAAAATATTTTAAAATCATTACAAACCTTATCAGCTCAATAAATCATTAGCGCTATAACACATATAGGTAATTGGTTACTCTCACAAAAAAAACAACCCGAGGTAACAAAACAATTTTTTAATTGGGATAAAATATCATCCCTACTTGTTGTTGCCTATGATAATCAATTATCTGAACTAGCAGATTTTTTAACGACTTGTACTAATTCAAATATTAATTACGAGGTTATTATTATTTATAATGGTAAACCTGAGCACGCTCCTGCCCCATCATACAAACACATCTTACTAACTAAAAAGGAGTTCACTTTTTTTAATTTACCAAAAGATACCGCTTTACATCCTATCAGTAATATTATCTATGATGTAGTGATAAATTTAGGTTCTAATGAACAAATGCAAGCCTTTGCCGTTAGTAAACTAACGAAAGCAAAATGCAAAATAGCTAATTACGAACAATCTGTTTTTGACATTACGATTAGCGCACATAACAACATCAAAGATTTTTTAAAACAAGTAATCGTTTATTTACAAATGATTAAAACCACTTAACACTTTATGGCATCAAAATTAAATTTAACAGGCACAGGCGTAGCAATTGTTACACCTTTTACACAAACAGGAGCAGTAGATTTTCCTGCATTAACTAAGTTAGTAGAACATTTAATAAAAGGAAAAGTTGAGTATATTGTTGTGTTAGGTACTACGGGCGAAAGCGTAACTTTATCTAAAGACGAAAAGCAACAAGTTATACAACACATTATAAAAACAAACAAAAAACGCTTGCCTTTAGTATTAGGCGTTGGCGGTAATAATACGTCCGAAATTATTGAAACGTTACAGACTTCTGATTTATCAGGATTTTCAGCTGTACTATCAGTATCTCCATATTATAACAAACCATCGCAAGAAGGTATTTACCAGCACTATAAAGCAATTTCAAAAATTAGTCCGTTACCTATTATTTTATATAACGTACCAGGGCGCACAGGCTCTAATGTAACTTGGGAAACAACCGTACGTTTGGCAAAAGATTTTAAAAACATTATTGCTATTAAAGAAGCAAGTGGCAACATAGAGCAGTGTATGAAAATCATCAAACATCGTCCGGCTGGATTTTTAGTAATAAGTGGCGATGATAATTTAACTTTATCAATGATTGCTTGTGGAGCAAATGGCGTAATTTCAGTTGTAGCGAATGTTTATCCTAAAGATTTTAGTGAGATGGTTCGAGCGGCTTTAAAACACGATTTAAAAACTGCTCAAAAATTACACTATAAGTTAATTGATATTACAGATCAGTTATTTGCTGATGGTAATCCAGGTGGCATAAAATATTTATTATCGTTAAAAAAAATAACTCAAACCTATGTGCGTATGCCATTAGTAGAACCTAACGATATCGTTAAAGCTAAATTAAAACAATTAGCGTATTAGTAAGTTTCAATTTCCTCCTTTGAAGGTAATGTCCGTTAGGTAGAAGATAATTTTTAAACTAAAAAACAGAAAACAATGTTAGACATTTTAAAACAACCTTGGCCTTGGTATATTGCAGGCATTCTTATCGGATTAACTGTTCCTGCATTATTATTAATCGGTAATAAATCTTTTGGTATTTCTTCATCTCTGCGTCATATATGCGCCGCTTGTTTTCCAGCCAATATTAGTTTTTTTAAATACGATTGGAAAAAAGAAAGTTGGAATTTATTTTTTGTTGGAGGTATAGCTATCGGTGGCATTATTGCAACTTATGTATTAACTAATCCTAATCCTATTATTATAGCAGAAAGCACTAAGCAAGCCCTCGCAGCAAATAATGTAAAAGATTTTGAGCATTTATTACCAACAGATATTTTTAGTTGGAGTAGCTTACTAACGCTTCGTGGATTTATATTTATGGTGGTTGGTGGCTTTTTAGTTGGCTTTGGAACGCGCTATGCTGGCGGTTGTACAAGTGGTCATGCAATTATGGGATTATCTAATTTACAAGTGCCCTCATTAATTGCCACTATCTGTTTTATGGTTGGTGGTATAGCAATGACCTGGTTAGTATTACCTTATTTATTAAATCTTTAATTAAGTAGTATGACAACAAATCAAATTAATACAACAGAAAATGATGAGTTTGAATTAAAGGAAACTTGCATTAATAATTCTGAAATAAAAAAACCTTGGACTTCAAATTTTGTATATGCTCTAATTGGAATGTTCTTTGGGATAGTGTTTGTAAAAGCCGAAATTATTAGTTGGTTTCGCATACAGGAAATGTTTCGTTTCGAGGCGTTTCATATGTATGGTGTTATTGGCACAGCAGTTATGGTGGGTATTATTTCGGTTTTTTTAATCAAAAAATTTAACTTTAAAACTTTAGATGGCGAAACAGTTATCATCGTACCTAAAACATTTAATAAAGGGCAAATTTTTGGTGGTTTGCTTTTTGGTTTTGGCTGGGCTATAACTGGTGCGTGTCCTGGCCCATTGTTTGCACAAATAGGTTGTGGCTTTACTGTAATTAGTGTTACATTTTTAAGTGCTTTAGCTGGCACATGGGTTTATGGCTACATGAAAGATAAATTACCACATTAATTTATGGAGCAAAACTCTAACAATAACAACCATTCAGAGATTATCTCAAAATTAATTAATGTTGTTATTGCATTATTATTAATTATAGTTGCACTCAGTGTTTTATTATACAATTACATTCCAAGTTATTCAACTAAAGAAGAATCTAAAACAGCTGTTATTCAACCTGATTCAAATGGACTTTTTACAGATGCTGCAAAACAAGATGTCTTAAAAAAAATTGATACCATAAAATATTGGCAAGCTCCGAATGAAAATACACTTACACTTTCAGAAAAAGAGCAAGTCTTATACGGAAAAGATTTAATCGTCCATACCTCTTTTTATTATGGCTCTGATGGAAAAATTTTAAAAAACAGCACCAATGGTATGAATTGCCAAAACTGCCATTTAGAAGCAGGAACAAAACCATTTGGAAATAATTATAGTGCTGTTGCATCAACTTATCCAAAATACCGTGCACGCTCTGGCAGTATCGAAAATATTTACAAACGCGTAAACGATTGTTTTGAGCGCAGTTTAAATGGGAAAGCCCTTGATACAACCTCTAAAGAAATGCAGGCTATTGTAGCCTATATTTATTGGCTTGGTAAAGATGTTAGTAAAGAAAAAAAACCAGCTGGTTCAGGCTTTAAAGATTTAGCTTTTTTAAGTAGAGCTGCAAATCCAGATAATGGACAAAAGGTATTCACCGAAAAATGTCAATCATGCCATCAGACAAATGGTGCAGGTTTAATGAATGCAGAAAAAACAGCTTATACGTATCCGCCTCTGTGGGGCAATCAAAGTTATAATGATGGTGCAGGATTATACCGTTTATCTGGTTTTGCCAAGTTTGTTAAATATAATATGCCACAAGGCGTATCGCATAACAGCACACAATTAACCGACGAAGAAGCCTGGGATGTAGCCGCTTACGTTAATTCGCAACCTCGTCCTAAAAAAGACATTAGTAAAGATTGGCCTAAAATAAATGAAAAACCCTACGATCATCCCTTTGGCCCCTATACTGATGGCTTTAATGAGCTACAACATAAGTTTGGCCCTTTTAAAGAAATTAAAGATAAACTAGCGCTTTTAAATAATGGAAAAAAATAAATCCAATTACGAAGAAAAAAAAACTTCAGCAGATCGTAGAGACTTTTTAAAAAAATCGGCTTTGGTTGGTTTAGCTACGGTATTAAATCCATTATCAACTTTTTCAGCAGAAAACACAACATCACACTCTAAAGAAGAAAATGATATGACTAGTGATTCCAAATCACAAACCATTACGGTGCTTATTACGACTGATATACATTCGCAAATAAATACACACGACGAATTTTTCTGGGAAAACAATCAGGCGGTTTATAAAAAGCGTGGCGGTTTAGCGGTACTTAAAACAATGATTGACAGTTTAAAAAAACAAAATCCTAATAATACAATTTTATATGATGGAGGTGATTTTTTTCACGGTCATGCAGTAGCTTCTTTAACAGAAGGCGAAGCACTCATTCCTATATTTAATAAACTTGGTTATGATTTAATGTTACCTGGTAACTGGGAAGTTGTATACAAGAAAAAGAAAATGTTATATGATATGGGACATGCTAACGCGGCAAAAATTTGCGCTAACATGTATCATAAAACAAACGATGAAGATAATGACCGACTGGTTTACCAGCCATACTGGGTAAAATATATGGCAGGTATTAAAATTGGTTTTATTGGTTATACCGATCATTTAATTCCGAAGCGTCAATCACCTGCATATAGCGAAGGTTTACGTTTTGAACATGCCGAAGCAACTATTGCAAAATACACAAAGTATTTAAAAGAAATGGAAGGCTGTGCAGTTGTTTTAGTAGCAACCCACATGGGTTTAGCACAGCAAGTTGGCTTGGCTAATAATCCTGCATCGCAAGGTGTAGATTATATTTTAGGTGCTGATACTCACGAACGCGTACGTGAAGCTATTCAAGCAAAATACACTAAAGTAGTTGAGTGTGGAGCCTTTGGTTCTTTTCTTGGTAAATTAGATTTAGTGATTAAAGATGGGAAATTAGAAAGTTCTACTTATCAATTACTGGATGTAGACCCTATTAAGTATCCTGCAAATAAAGAAGTACAAGCTTTAGTAGATAAAGCGTACGAGCCATTTAAACCAGAATTACAAAGGGTTATCGGAACAAGTAAAACACCTTTAGTACGTTATTTTGTAATGGAAACACCGATGGATAATTTAATTACGGATGCCATTATGTGGAAGTTTAAACCTGATATTGCGTTATCAAATGGATTTCGTTTTTGCCAGCCTTTAGCTGTAGATAGTAAAACTGGTGTTGCAACCATTACCAAAGAATTTTTATGGAATATGTTACCTGTAAATAGCGAAGCTAAAACAGGCATTGTTACTGGTAAACAATTATGGGATTGGTTAGAAAAAGAATTACAAAATGCTTTTGCTAAAGATCCATCAAAACGATTTGGTGGTTGGTTTGTACGTTTTAATGGTATGGAAGTAAACTTTACCATTGCTAACGAAACAGGTAAGCGTTTAAACTGGGTAAAGATAAAAGGGCAACCATTAGACTTAGCTAAAGAATACAGTATCATAGCATGTGAGCGTGAAGGCGACCCAGACGATACATTATGCAGAGTAGAAAAAGTAAAAGACCCTAAACGTTTAGCAATGTTGTTGCACGATGTGATTGAAGAATACTTGAAAATAAATTCACCTGTTGCTCCAAAATTGGAAGCTCGTTCAACGGCAACCGATGAACCTAATACGTTGTTAACCCAATTAAGAGGAACGACTTACGATTTTCGTTAATAATCAATCATCAAAATAAGTAAGATAATTGATTACAATAATGCTCTAAACAATATTTCTATAACAAAAAAGCTTCGAGTTATGCACTCGAAGCTTTTTAATTTAAAAAGAAAATTATTATTTTACTAAAATCCCATACAATTTCTCACGTTGTTCCTTAACTGCTGGACTTAATAAATACTCATCATAAGTCATTTTTTTATCAATGATACCATTTGGTGTTAACTCTATAATACGATTAGCAACAGTTTGCATTAATTCGTGATCATGACTGGTTAATAAAATACAGCCTGTAAAATCTTTTAAAGCATCGTTATAAGCAATAATACTTTCTAAGTCCAAGTGGTTAGTTGGCTCATCTAATATTAACATATTAGGGTTTACTTGCATCATACGACTTGTCATACAACGTACTTTTTCTCCACCTGATAATACTGAACATTTTTTCAGAACCTCTTCGCCTGTAAACAACATTTTACCTAAAAAGCCACGCACATAACTTTCATCTTTATTAGATGAATATTGGCGTAACCAATCCATCAAATTCATATCACCAGTAAAATATTTAGCGTTATCATTTGGCAAATAACCTTTATGTATGGTTGTTCCAAACTTGTATTCACCCTTATCTGCTTTTTCTTCTTCGTTAATGATATCAAACAATGCTGTAATAGCTAAATGATTTTTTGCGATAAACGCTATTTTATCGCCTTTATTTACATTGATGTTTACATCCTTAAACAAAATACCATCGGCATTTGATTTTGATAAATTTTCGATATGCAAAATTTGATCTCCTGCCTCACGCTCTTGTTTAAAGATAATACCTGGATATTTACGAGTGCTGGGAGGAATTTCATCAACCACCAATTTATCCAATAATTTTTTACGAGATGTAGCTTGGCTAGATTTACTCGCATTTGCACTAAATCGACGCACAAACTCTTGTAACTCCAAACGTTTATCCTCTACTTTTTTATTAGCATCGCTGCGTTGTTTTAATGCTAACTGGCTCATTTGATACCAGAAACTATAGTTACCAGTATAGGTTTTTAATTTACCGAAATCAATATCACACGTATGTGTACACACCGCATCTAAAAAGTGACGATCGTGACTAATAACAATAACCGTGTTTTCAAAATCTGCTAAAAAGTTCTCTAACCACGCAATGGTTTCAACATCCAAGTCGTTGGTAGGCTCATCCAGTAATAAAATAT
>JAYSTR010000061.1:0-32747 GCA_043719555.1 Bacteroidota bacterium
AATTGCTTCCTTTTTTTAATTATTAGAAAATAGCATTCTATTTCTTTTTAAATTTGAATAATTATTTCAAATCCAAAATATTTAATTTTATCTCTGATATCAAACGGATATCGTCAATCATATCAATGATTTCTTCGTCTTCTTGAGAAACATGCCAATTAATTTCAATTAAATGGCCTTCTTTTTGATAATTAGCTAATGCTTCAAACATATATAAAAACATTTTGGCACTCGACGAATTAAAATAATCACAAGTAACAATAAGCTTGCTCACTTCTGCTTTTGTGTTAAAATCATTTTTAGAATAATACTCATTAATCCAAGTAATTAACGGAGTATAAAATGTAAAAGCATTTTCTGGTATAGATCTACCTTCAATTTGAAGTTTTTTCGAGGTAATATCAAAATTTACTCCCGGCAACGAATCTGTTTTTTCTATAATAATATTATTCATGAGCATAAATGTAGTGATTTTATATATTGATTGATTTATTAATTAATGTTTTTGTAGTTAAATTTTATTCCGGTTAATTCTTCGAAAATATGACCTGATTCCAAAAGTTCTTCATCACCTTCATCGATATACCAATTAAAATCGTATTTAATGCTACTAAATTCATTACTAATTATTAATAAAAATAAATTTAATAAGCATTTAGAAGAGCCCGTATTAAAGTATTCTAAAAAGATATTTACCTCTAAGTTAGATAATGAAGGTTTTACAGTTTCCAATTCTTGTTGAATGGATTTAAAAAATTCTTTGGGATTTTCTGGCGCACAAACACCCATAATAATAAGTTTTTGTTTTTGCACATCCAAAATTATTTCCGGCGTATTATCTGTTGAATTAATATGAAAAGTATCCATAATTTAGTTTACTGAATTTGTTTTTATAACTACTTCAAAATTAAAATGATACAAGTCTTCGTCTATTGTTGCAATATCATGCTGTATGTTTTGATCTGATCTGTAAGCTATAGTAAGTAACCCCAAACCCGCATTACCTTGCTCTGTTATAATTGAATTACTAAATGTATCTAAATACTTTTGTTTTAAATCTACTATTTCCAATTCTTTGTAAATAGGCAAAGTTTTAGAAAGAAAATCCTTCTCTTTTTCATTAATCACATTTCCTGAAATAATATTCAGTTCTGATTTATTATTGCCAATAATAAAGTATGGGTGTATTGTTTGATGCTCTGTTTGATGTTTACTAATGTTTTGCAAAATTTCTGTGCTTAATAATTTTGCTTTTGTAATAATTGTGCGTGGAAAATTTTCGGCCAACAATTTTTTCTCTAGTAATTTAATTGTTGCAATAATAACTTCTTGGTTTACCTTGCCATAAACCACTATCAAATTATTTCTCATATTTTCTTTTTTAGAAATCGAGTTTAATAATTCCTCCATTTTAGGATTTTCTATCACTGTTTTTTCAGTTTTCGGCATAGACTTCAACTTTAATCCAACAATTGTTACGTCGTCTGTTTGTTTAGCATTTCCTTTATGACTAGTATAAAAATTTAATAACTCACTTTTTTGAATACCTAAACTTTCTTTTAAAATGCCATTAAGTTTATCCCTGAAATTTTTAGTTCCCAAACGTTTTTTTCCAACCTCACTAAACTGATCCAAAACTCCGTCTGTATATAAATATACGATATCATTTTCGTTATACCTCAAAGTTTTGTCAATAAAAGTTGGAGGGTTATCGTTATTTTTTTCGCCAATAGAATACTTATCACCCTTGTATTCCGTTAAAACATTTTCACTAAACACGGCCATGTATCCACGTGCACCTGCATAAGTAATTCGTTTATAGGCTGTGTCAATTTCCAACAGCATTAAATCCATCCCGTCAGATCCAATAGCCTCGTTCGCATTAATTAACTGATTAATATTAGTGTTTAACATGCTTAGTATTTTTGAAGGAGCAAAATTATATTTATCTAAAATATGATTAATTTCCTGGTAGCCAATAATCGAAATTAAGGAGCCCGGAACACCATGCCCCGTGCAATCAACCACAGCTACATAAATTTTATCGCCTTTTCGCTTTATTAAATAAAAATCGCCACTTACTATATCGCGCGGTAAATTAATTACAAAAGCGTCATTAAATAAATCATTTAAACTTGTCTCATTAACTAATAGCGAGTTTTGAATACGGGATGAATAATTAATACTATCTAAAATTTGATTACTCTTTTCTTCAATAATACTTTTTTGAGTATTTACTTCAACAATAGTAGATTCTAATTTAGAATTTGTTTGCATTAAATCGGAGCTATACTCTTCGAGTTGACGAATATTGCTACTAATAATATGTTTTTGCTTATTGTTTTTATATAAAGCAAAGGCAACAAATACTAAAAACGCGGTCAGTAAAATCAACCCACCATATAAAAAATACTGAATTTTTTTATTAGCAATAATTTCTTTTTCTTTCAATTCGTTTTCGAGCTTATAGGATTTACGCTCTGCTGAAATTTGCTTTAACTCACTTTGGTATTTTTCATTTTTAAGCAATCCTTGCTCTCGCTCCTTACTTATTTGAATATATTCATTGTTCAGTTTGGCTTTTTCTAATTGCTCTTTTATTAATGCTAAAGATTTTTCTGTTTGTTCCTTTTCTAATTTTTGATTTAAAAGTGTTTTCTCATTTATTTCGTTTTGCTGTTTTAATAAAAGTAATTGTTGTTCCTTTTGTGTAGCTTCGAGTTTTATCTTAGCAAATTGCAAATCTCTTTTTTCAATGTTTGCGATTTCCTCATTAATGTCATTTTGTAAATCATCAGCCTTATTTACTTCGCTTAATTGATCAGCCTTTTCGTTTTTTGGAATGAGGTTTTTTGTTTCATTAAATAATTTATAATAATACTGCGACTTTTGAAAATCAGAATTATATGAAAATATTTCTGATAAAATAAGATAGGAATTTGATAAATTTGCGTAGTCTTTTTCTTCAGCTGCTATTAAAATACTATAATTACAATTATCAATTGCCTTTGAAAAATTACCAGCTAAAAAATCATTCTTAGCCATTATATTGTATAATTCTGCTTGTTTTTTTAAGTTACCTTTTGCTATGTATATATTTATGGCTTGCTGATAATTCTGATTAGCCTCCGTATAATTTCGCAGGTGAGTATAAGTTAAGCCAACATTGGTTTTTACATCTGGATAAATTTCGATATTTCTATTCTTATTTAACAGTACAATTGATTGCGCTAAATATTTTTCAGAAGATTTATAATCGCCCAATTTTCTATAAAGCAATCCAATATTATTACTATTAACACTGTATTGAGTATTTAAATAATTAGTTATGTTGGCTTGTGTAATTGATCTGTAGTAGATATTACTACTTATAAATACTTTTTTAGTACTTGTCTGGTTCATTCTACTATAAATAGTATCTAATTTCAAACTGAATAATAGCGCTAAGGCATCGTCATTATTGTTTTCTGAAATTGCAATTAATTGATTTAAATTTTGTTGATAATCAACCACCGACACAAATTTCGAAGTATTAACTAACTCCATATACTTATCAATAGCCTGTTCCTTTTTACCAAGTTTTGCATAGCAATCAGCAATTAAAAAGGATACTTGATACTTTAAATAATTTTGAGCATAAGCACATTTCTCTAAATACAAAATAGATTTTTCGAAAGAATGCAATTCACGCAGTAAATAACCATTAAGAAAGTATACGTTATTTTTAACAGTTGCATTAGAAATTAAATTTGTTTTTTTGTAGGCATAAGTAGCATTATACAAGCTATTACGCATATGTTTACTTTTATATTCATAGATTGATTTAAAAAGGTAAATTGATATAACATCTTCGTCTTGTAAAGAACTATCTGCTAAAAAGACCTTTAATTCATCATTAAACAACAATAATTGATTTGTCTCAAAATTATTAAGTTTTAAGTTTTGATATTTAGCTGCAATCTCAATTTTTTTAAAAGTTATATTCTGTAAAATTGCACGATCTGTTGCAAAGTGCTGTGCACACATCGTATATGCAAGAAAGAAATAAAATATAAAAATAATTTTTTTCAATCTTTTAAAAATTAAATTTTAATTGTACAAATAGTTCACGTCCCATACCTACGGTATTAAAATAGCCAGAAGAGTATGGGTATAAATAATTTACACGGGCATTTAATATATTATTTATACCAAAATTAACATCAATAATATTACTGAACAAACTTTTGGCATGCCCTACTATATTTATAGAATGTGTGCTTGGGTAGTTTATTAAAGAGTATTCGCCATTTGTTTTATTAGTTTGAGAAAATGAGTTCTTTTTTGTTTGAAAAACATAATTAACGCTTACACTAAAAATTTTATTAATTTTTACATGCATACCTAAAACAGCTTTATGAGATGGAAAAGCCAAATTTCCTTTTCGCGGATTAAGTGTATCGATCATCACATCATTTACAGTATTAGCAACGGTTGCAAAATTAGAGTAATTTGCCATCACTGAAAACCGATTACTTTTATATTTTGTTTCAAGTTCAATACCATTTACATTTATTGAGCCTGGAGAATTTACAAAACTCTCAGTAAAGGATGCCAAATTGTACTTATAGATTATCATATTATAAATAAATGTATTAAACACCACTGCTGATGCTGTAAAATTTTTGCCATCAAACCCTAGTTCTGCTTGATAGTCGATAACATTTTCTGGAATTAAATCGTTTGAAAAATTTAAATTAATATTTTGCAGAGTGGGTAATTTATAGGATTGACCATACAAAATCTTATAGTGCCATAATTTAAATGCTTTAGAGAGAGCAATTCTTGGTAAAAATTTTGTTTCAAAATTAGCATATTGTTCGTAGCGGCCGCCACAAAATAAACTTACGTATTTACTTTGTATTTGGAGTTCACCATAACCATTAACACCTTCAAATGTTTGCGTTGCTTTGCCATTATTTAGTAATTTCGATACACGATGATACTTCATTTTATTATTATAATACTGCCCTCCGAAATTGAATTTTAACCAATTCGTTGCTGTATATATTCCATTAAAACCGGTAGAGTAATTACGCGCAATTAAATTTTGAGCATTATAAATGGCAGGATCGCCATACTGAGTATTCCAAGGAATTTGCCATTTATAATTTATGAAAGGTGTAACCTTAAATTTATTAAATTTAAAATCATTTGATAATTCACCTAAGTATGTTCGTGCTAATGAGGCAATAGGCTCAAAGGTTGACTGAAAGTTATAATCTTCATAAAACTGTTTTAATTTTATACTTTTATAACTCATTCCAAATTGCACATTTACATTATTTACAACAGAAGAATCTTTAAAGTTTACAAATGTACTATCGGGTAAAATAATGTGTTTATTACTTCTGTTACCTGCATTTACTTGACCTGTAACTGATAATTCAATGCCTTTTAATAAATAGCCGCCATAGGTATAATTAATCATCCCTTTACTAATAGCCTTTTCAGACGTGCCAATACCCAATGTCAAAAAACTACCATTTAATTGTTGTCCTTTTTTTGTTATAATATTAATTACTCCTAAGGCTGCCAAACCACCATATATTGCAGAACCGGCACCCCTAATTATTTCAATACGGTAAATATTAGCAAGAGGAAAACGATGCCCTAAAATAACTGAACCATAGCTCAAATCATTTAAAATTAACCCATCAATCATAAAAAGCATTTTACCTTCTTCGGCCCAATTACCTCGGATACCAATAGATGTTCCGTTTTGCACATCGGTAGCAATAGTAATTCCAGGCACATTATTTAAAACATCTAACAAATCTGTATAACCCATTTGATCGATTTCTTCATGCGTAATTACAGATATAATATTTGGTGCTTCATTTACATTTGTTTCAATAAGGTTAGAAATCGTAACCTTTGTTTTAATGTTTTCCGTTGGTTTTAAATCAAGGATACTTTCTGTTTTAGGCTCTAAAAATCCAGAGGTAATCGTATCAAATGTTTGCGCATAATAATTACTTACACAAACAATTAAAATCACAAAAAATATATTAGGAAACCCTCTCACGAAATAATAAATTATTTTACTTTAAAAGTAAATTTCACTTTAGAAGAAAACTGTAGTTCTTCTCCCAATTCTATATTGTCCTCATCATCCTCTTCATGCGCCCAAACAACATCAGCTTGTGTTGCTTCATCTTTAAAAGAATCAACAAGTCTAATTATGTCAATAAACACACGCGTTGATGATGTATTGATATATTCAATTTGAAACTCGAGTGTTATAATTTTAGGCTTTTGTGCTTTAAGTTCATTCAACCAACGTATTGGTTCTGCATAAAACGTATTGATGTTTTCAGGAATCGAAATCCCTTTAATTAATAAATGTCCATCTTTATTAAATTCTAAATATGGCGTTTCATCGGTTTGTTGTAAAATTAAATTTTTCATTATTTTTTCTATTATTTTATAGTAAATCCCAAAACTGTTATGTCATCTGTTTGTGAAAAGTGTCTCATATGTTCTTTTAATTTTTTTTCTAAAATTAGTTCTTGTTCTTTTACTGGCAAATCTTTAATGTATGTTAAGATATCAAAAAAAACTTTTTTACTTAAACGTTTATAATTATGCCCACCTAGTTGATCCTGATAGCCATCAGAGAATAAATAAAATTTCTCACCACCTCGGCATTCGATAATATTTTCGTCAAAACTAATGATCGACTCTTTATAATCACCAATTGGAGATCGTGTACCTTTTATAATTATTTGTTCATCACCTCTATACATAACTAAACCTAGTCCAGCTCCAGCGTGAGTTAATACTTTCGTGTTATTATCAATAAAACAAATAGATAATTCCATGCCATCGCGGACCAACTCATGTGAGTTTAGATTTAGCAAATTAAACATCTCTCTGTCTACTATTTTTAATAAAACGCCAGGTGAAGTTACTTTATTTTCAAGTACAATTTTTTGAATTATACTAATTCCAAGTAAGGTTAAAAAAGCGCCCGGCACACCGTGTCCTGTACAATCGCCAACTGCAATAATAGTGTAGTTGTTTACGTGTTCTATCCAATAAAAATCGCCACTTACAATATCGCGTGGCTTGTAGTGTATCATTAAATCTTTTACAGGCGCTTCTTGTAAAATAGAGTTTGGCATAACAGATTGCTGTATACTTTGGGCATAGCGCAAACTAGACATTATGCCTCTGTTTTTATCTTGCAATAATTTTTGTAATGCTATTTGCTGAATTGTGGGAGATAAAACATTTGCAAATTCTTCTAAATTTTTTATTTCGGTTGTACTTAAATTAAAAAGATCAGAAAACATAAAATTCAAAACGGCAACCAATTCCCCAGAAGCCATTATTGGTACTACTATATATGATTTAACACCTAAACCTACTTGCTCTATATCACTTGCAGATTTAGTTGTAACTGAAACTAGATCTCTTTCAATATAAAGTTCTCCCAATTTAGAGTGCTGGTAACTCTTAACATCAACTAAATCATATTTTTCAGAAACAACAACATCTTCATTAATATAAAATCCAACTAGATTATTCTTTTTATCATCTAGAGTTAATAAGGAAACAGTTATGCAATCAGAAAATTTAGATTTTAATAAATTAAGTGTGTGTCTAGTAATATCATCAATGCTTTTAGCTTTAATTAAATTTTCTTTTAAACTATTTTGCAATTCCAAATTATCGGAATACACTTTTAATTGAGCTCTGCTTTTTTCCAATTCTAGTTCATGTAATTTTTTTTGTGTAATATCCGAACAGATTCCCGAACTTTTTGCAAAATTTCCATGTTTATCTTTTATTCCAAAGGATTTTTCAAAAATCCATTTAGTTTCTCCTTTATAATTAATACGATACTCTACCTCATAATATCCAATTTCATTAATTAATTTATGAGCCTCTAAAATTTTAGATTTATCTTCATCAAAAATATATTTAGTCCAGTAATTATTAGTTGAGTAAAATTCCTGCTGACCAATGCCTAATATTTTTTCACACGATGGGCTTATGTATTCAATTTTAATCGTTTTTAAATCCAATAACCAAAACACATCATCGATCGTTTCATTCAATTGCCTGAAATTATTTTCGCTTTGCGCTATTGCTTCTTCTACCTCTTTCAATTTTTGAGCTTCAGTATACCCCATAATTAAATCTGCAACAGATCTAATAAACGTTTCGTCTTCAATAGTCCATGTTTTAAACTCCATTATAGACTCACAACAAACAAGGCCAACCAACTTTCCATTATAACGTAGTGGAACATCTAACATCGATTTTATATCGAGTACCTTAAAATAACTTTCTATAAACTCAGCTGTATCTATGCATTCATAAACATTATTGGCAATCAGAGTAACTCCTTTATCAATAGCATTAAAATAATTAGGATAATCCGATTGATGTAATAAAATATCTTTTTCAATAATATTATTTACCGAATCAAATAAGTAAGAACATTTTAAACGTTGTTGATTAAATTCCCAAACACTTACACGTTCAACTTCAAGTGCAGAAGCCAATTCTGAAATTATTTCGTTAATAGCATGACTTAAAGACTCAAAAGAGATAAAAGGTTTTAAAGAAAATTTTAATAACATGGCGTTATACCGTATATTTTTTTTCTCTTTTTCTTTCGCCTCCGTTATATCATAATCTACAGAAATAAAATGAGTGAAATTTCCCTTATCATCAAAAATAGGGTCAATATATAATCTTGTCCAATATGGTATACCGGATTTTTTATAATTAACTAACTCAACCTTTGTAGGTTTTTTAGTTATTACTGCTTCCCGAATTCTTAATCTATCTTCGTCTTTTGTTAATTTTCCTTGTAATAAAACACTGGGCTCCTGTCCAATAGCTTCATCAAAGGTGTATTCTGTTAAGTCAGTAAATGCTTTATTAACCCAAATAATTTTTTCTTGAGTATCCGTTATAATTGTTGAGTTCGTGGTTTTTTCGGCAACTAACGATAGTTGTTGTAATTCTTTCTGTTGCTTTAATTGATTGGTAATATCTTTTCCAATACTTAATAAATATCTCCCCTCTATTACACTATCTTGACAACTAATATCAAACGATTTTCCATTTTCTATATTAACACGTATGACATAATTTTTTGGATCATTAGCTAGTATTGTATTTTTAATATCCAATTTAACTATTGCTTGCTCATCTTGTGATAAGGATTTTAAATTCCAATATCCATCTCCCAAAAACCTATTGGCCTCATAACCAAAGGTTTTTTGTAAGTAGGGGTTTGTAAAAATTGTTTTTCCATTAACATCAAACACAATTACAAAAGCTTCAGAATGGTGTAATATTTTATCTGAGAATAGCATCCTCGAAAGCTTTTTTCGTTCGATAAATTGAATAATAAACACGGCAGTAAAGGCTTGTATGGATGCTGAAATTAGCAAGGCAATATTACTCGAGTGAGGTGTTGAATATACTACTACAAAAAACAATCCTATAAATACGGCAATGGCAAAAACAAAGGTGCTTTTGATGTTTTTGAAAATTAAAATTGAAGCTAAAAACAAGATTGTGTTTTGAATAATTAACGTTTCTTGAAGGTTGTTTGAATGCATTTTTACCATTTCGAAAACGCACAAATATGAGTAACCAATAATCATTAAATAGTATAACGTATTGTAATTACTTTGTTTATAATATGAATAAATAAAAATAGTAACACAAAATGGTATAATTCCAAAACACAAATACCAATTTACTATGTATTGATGGAGGATTTCGGATTCGATAAAATTAATTCCCGGAATTATAAAAAATACGGCTACGGATAATAATCTAGCTTTCTTTTTCAATAATAAAAAATCATCGTTTTCCTGATAATCTGTTAGATTAAAAGATGCAACTTTTGCTAATATAAGCCAAGCGGTTGCAAGAAAAAGCACACAAACCAAAAATAAAAACCAAACTTGATTATAAAGCGGGGATTGAATATTACTATTTTGAATTAGAATTACTATATTTTGATTTGCTTTAGCATACTCACTAAAACAAACTAAAATAAATGTGATAAGATATGTAGTAATTTTCCTCAAAAAGCTACCTAAAAATAGCTATTTTATAATGTTTAACAAACTATCAGAGCTTAATTTGCTAACATAATTTAAACTTTATTTTATTGAAAAATCAATAGATAAATTTAACGAGTTATTTTCGCCATCAAACTTTAACGGTACTAGTTTGGGCTCATAATCATTTGCAAAAACTTTTAAATAATACTGTTTATTATTATCGGCAATAAACACATAATCAAAAAAACCATTATCGTTTAATCTCAATTCGGCAATTACCCCATTATTATCATTTAACATAATAGTGGCATTTTTAACCAATTTAATGTTATCAATTACAACGCCATTTAATGTGATTTTTTTTGTATTAGACTTTACCTCTGGGTTGTAGTTCGCTATAGCGACATACTTATTGCCTGGCATTATGGTATCGGTAAAATTAAAAGTATTCGTCGAGTCAACATATATTTTCTTTACAATCTCTGTTGAGTCATAAAAACATAATGCTGAATATTGTTTTTCTTGTGATTTATTTTTAGGGTCAACTTTTCCATTTATTAAAAATGGCAAAATTGTAGAATAAACCTCAACATTAGTGCTATGATCTGAACTATTTGATTGAATAACAATATTATTAAATACCATGCCGTTTTTTCGAGCAACTAGTTTATACTGTTTTGTTGGTAATGGCTTTATAGCATATATGCCTTTTTTCGACACTAAATCTTCTGTTAAGGAATCTGTTATGTTTATCAATTTATATTTTATGTCATCAAATATCATTTTATCTTCAAATAAAATAGAGTCATTCATAAAACTTATTGTTAAAGGTATATCATCAGAAAAACTGTATATATCCTCAGTACCTTTTCCATTAAATCTATCCGATGAAATAAATCCTCGGAAACTTGCGCCATCAAAACAAATTCCAAAATCGTTGCCAATTGAGTTAATTGGTGGTTTTGCATTTATAGCTGGTGTCCATGCATTGTTTTTATATTCAGAAAAAAACACATCCAACTGTCCCATTCCTGGGTGAGTATCTGATGAATAATACAATCGACCTTTAGCAGTTATTTGAGGAAACAACTCATACCCAAATGTATTAACCTTGTTCCCTAAATTTTTTGGTTTACTCCAAGTCCCATCTGCTTGTTTATCGGTGCTATATATATCTGTTTTACCAAAACCTCCTGGCATATCCGACATAAAATACATCGTTTTTTCATCTAAAGATAAAGTAGGGTGACCAACTGAATAATTTGTGCTATTAAAAGAAAAAGCACTTTCTGGTTTAGACCAATTACCAAATCCATCATTATGACTATGATATACTTGTAAAGTACTAACCACTAAATTGGCTATTTTTGTAGCCCCTTTACCTTTTACTGTTTTTGTGAAATATAAATCTTTTCCATCTTTTGTAAAACATAAAGAGCCCTCATGTGTTGGAGTATTAATCTGATGCAGATTATGTACTTCTTTATGATTTGTATTATTTAAACCATAAATACTAGTATGATAAATATCTAAACGGTGTATTAAATTTCCTCCATCAAAACTAATTAAAGCACTTTTACTTCCTGGGCGAGAAGAGGCAAAATATAATTCATTATTATAAATAAATGGTGAAAATTCAGAATTTACCGTATTTATTTTTTCGATGTTTTTTACTTCTCGTCCAATTGTTGCATCAAGCCATTCTTGCGCCGAATCACATGATGCCAAAAATATAGGTCCTCGTAAATCAGTTGGATTTAATGTCATATATTCCTGAAACTGCACTTTTGCTTCAGCGTATTTTGAACTACTTTTTAGTGATAAGCCATAGTTCAAATAACTCATCGGATCTTTTTTCTTACGCTTCTGAATTTTTTTATAGGCCTCCTCAGCCTTATCAAACTCACCCATAATACGGTAACAATCGGCTACTTTTAATTGAGCGTATTCCGAAACTTTGCGTTTTCGCGCTTTCGAATCAAACAGATAATATTTTAATGCCTGATCAAATTGATTTTGATTAAAGTATTTGTCGCCTTTAGCATTATTACGCTGAGCCACGCCTAAAAGAGATTGCATTACAAATGCAACTATCATAAAAACTGATATGTGATAACGACATTTCATGTTTTAAAAATAATAGCGTGGATGAATTTCTTTTTGCATAACCGGTGGCGCTAGTTTTATACCATACGATACAATAATTTCGTGTGCTCCTTTCGAGTATCCAGATAATTTTGATATCGTATAATCGTATGCGTAAGCAACACGTATGTTTTCTGTAATATTAACTTTTAAAAACCCTACTAAAGCATCACCGGTTCTATATTGCAAGCCTACCCCAACCATGTCTTTATAATAAACTGTTGCATTTAAATCTAACTGTGGCCTAACAACTGGTTGATATTTTATTAATACGGATGGTTCTATAGAAATATCCTTCGTTAAGTCATATACTTTACCAACTATAAAATTCATTTGTGTAGCTAAATGTCCTAGTCCTGGAGTTATTGTTTTAGTATTAAATTTTGATTTTATTAAATGGTACTGTGAAAAACCCATATACATTTGCTTACGCTGATAATAAAAGCCCCAAGCTGCATCAGGCACTAAAGATGATATAGAACTTGTAGGTAATGCATTATCTCCTGGCGATAATACTACTAGTTTTTGGTAATCAATTTTACGATTGTAAACACCAGCCTCAACACCAAATGATAATTTACCTTTTGCGAAATTTAAATGATAAGATACATTAGCCGCTGCATTTAAATTACTGGTAACTGCAATTTTATCATTCACTATTTTTAAACCAAATCCCAAATGTTTTTTTTGTATTGGTGTATGAAAATTAATAGTTTGAGTAACAGGATGCCCATTTAAACCCATATACTGTTGGCGATACTTAGCGGTAGTTACAGCCCAGTTAGAGCTCCCTGAAAACGCAGGATTAATGAGCATTTTATCAAAAATATACATAGAGTACATAGGGTCTTGTTGGGCAATTAAATACTTAGAGCCAAAAAAAGCCAATACAACTAGTAAATATGTAGATTTTAATTTCAAGCTTGTTATCGTTTTATAACTATATAACCTGTAATTGGCTTATCACCATTCCCATAATCTAAAACATAAAAATATGTGTCGTCTGGTAAATCTCCACCACTAATGGATTTTCCGCTCCAATCATTATTATAAGGTGATGCTTTATAAACTACATTTCCCCATTTACTGATGATATGCAATTTACTACTCCCAAAGTTTTCTATTTTATCAATATGGAAGAAATCATTTGCTCCATCACCATTTGGCGTAATACAACTTGGTATTGGAATTATCACTGTTACTACAACGGTATCTTTGGTAGAACAAGATAATGCATCATGCAAAGTCAATACATAAACAGTTGTTGTTGATGGTGTAGCAATAGGAGCAAAAATAGTTGTATCGCTTAAAGTACTATTTGCATTCCAAACCGGAAATCCATTTCCACTTCCATCTAACGAAACACTTTCGAATAAATTAATAGTTTTATCAGATCCTGCATTTGCTAATGCGGCATTTTTGGTAGTGATGATGGCTTTAACAGAAGAATCTGCTGGGCAAACACCACTTTTTACTATAGCTCTATACCATGTTGTTTGAGCAATATTATTAAAAATAAGTTTGTTAGTCGTATTTGTAATGGTTGTCCACGAAGAGCCATTATTTGTTGAACTTAACCAATATTGTATGGCTCCAACACTGCCCGTAATTTTTAAAGTATCGTGATTAAAACCTTTACAAACTGTATCTGTTTTTAAAACGGTTCCGGCATTTGTGTTTGGCGAAACATAAATTGTATACGCTGAAGAAGTATCGGTTGGACACACAGCAACGTTTTGTACTACTGCCCGAAATTGCTTAGTAATGGTGGTTGTTAAATATGGGTTTATGGTACTTGTATTTGCAATTATAGACCAAGTGTTTCCAAAGTTTGTAGAAACTTCCCAATATTGCACATTGCCAACTAAACCGGTTAATGTTAATTGCCCGTTTCCAGATGCACTACAATTATTATTTGGATAAATGCTCGTAATTGTTCCGCCAACTGCTGCTTTGTATACTGTAATAGTTGCCGAGGCAGATGTATCAGGTGGATTAACAACAACACGAAAACGAGTAGTTTGCTTTAAATTATTATAGCTTTGAGTAACTCCAGGATTAGAAATATTTATCCAAGGTCCATTATTCGTTGATTGTTGCCAAAACTGCACAGAACCAGGAGTGCCATTATATGTAACAAAACCAGTATTAATAGAATCACAAAATGTTTTATCGCCCGACATAGAGCCAACTTGCGCCTTCATCATTACAGATAACAACAACAAACAAATAACAGCGAATATCGAGAATGGTTTCATTTTATACTTATTGCAAAATACGGTGTTATTAGCAATTATAAAAACGTTTATTTAAAGTTTCTAAATATTTTAGATTTACTTTTTCTTTACTCCTAATATATTAATACCACAACCTTGTTTATCTCCTTCAAAATAGGCTTCGATATAATAAACTCCAGTTGCAGAACATATATAATTTACCGTTGGGTAGAATTTTTTTCCTGATTTTAAAAAATTAGAAGCGATGAGTTTTTTATCGCGATCTAGTAAATTAATAATCATTTTTTTGCCTGTTGAATTTTGGTCAGATAAAACAATACGATATTCATTACCTCTACTAAATACATAAGAGTAGGTTGATTTATCTCCATCCTTTTTTACATCAATGTTAAATGATTTGATAAAAACAAATTCATCTAAAACTGGGGCATATTTACTCATTAATGCATCTATATCGCACTGTGCTTTTCCAACAAAAACAGTTAGAACAAAGAAAATAAATGAAAAGAATATTTTGTTTCTATTAAACATATTGTTTGTAAATGAATTGTAAATTTAAATACTGAGAAATGGAGTTTGTTACATTTTGACGAAAATTATAAACAACTAATCTAATTTTATACGAAAATTTGTGAAAAACTAAAGGAATTAAAACTTAGGGCAAGAAATAAGCTTCAATTTCTTCTTTTTAGCCTTTGCAGCGCACATTTGAAAACTGGTAGTTATTTCGTGGGCACCTCCAGTATATTTTGCCAATTTCGAAATTGTAATATCATAACTGTATCCGAAATTAAAACGATCAGCTTCAATACCAATAATAAAAGCCAACGCATCATCATTACTATAACCAGGCTTATATGCTTTAATACCAGGCAAACCTCTATACCACATTCCTAAATTAATAACCGACTGTGTAAAGTAAAATCCTATATCAAACTGATCAAAATCTTGTTGTCCTCTATAATTAAATGCGGCTGTAATTTGTTGTTTGCTTTTTCCAGGGGCACCATCACCTGCTATATTATGTTTATATCCGCCATGTACATTGTAATATAACGGTAGTCGCGATTCAGCGTCAACTAAAGATTCTATAGGGCGAGTTAAATGCTTAAAAGCAGCTCCAACCCAAAAATTAGATGAATACAATAGTGCTCCAGAACCTATATCAAATACTGTTTTTGACTGTATTGGTGCTTCAACAGTAGGAACACCTGCTCCTCCTCTATAAATTTGATCGCCAAACAATAAGTTTTTGCTATTTATACTTTTAATAATAACCCCTGGCTGCATCCCAAACCGGAGTGCCCAAAACCGAGATAATGAAACTTCATAAGCAACTGTTGGCGAGATAATCGTTGTTTTTAAACCTCCAGAGCCAGCAAGATCATTGGCCAATAAGAGTCCAAATCCTAAATTATTTTGTGGTAAATAATGGTCGTATGATACCAAGAAAGAGCTATATGTTTTTGCAATTGTTGGCCATTGATTTCTATAGGCTAATGTAACTCTAGAACAAACTCCTGCGCCAGCATAGGCAGGATTTAAATATAAGGATGATGCGTAAAACTGCGTGAAATGCATATCCTGAGCTTGCACACTTTTTGCAAAACAAAGCAAAGTGCAAAAAACAAATATGTTAAATTTATGTTTCATAAAACTAATTTTATCTGAGCAGGGTTACATCCCCTGCTTTATTAAATACTTTACCGTCGTTTAATTTAATGTCCGCTTTCCAAACATATACACCTAATGGACACATTTTACCTCTATAATATCCATCCCAGCCAATTTTTAAATCGTTACTTTCAAAAATCAATTCACCCCATCTATTAAAGATTTGCAAACTATATTTTACAACTCCTGATGTGTAAGGAAAAAATACATCATTCTCTAGGCTTGCTATATCATATGTTCCATCGTTACCGCCATTTAAGTTGGGCGTAAACACATTTGGGAAAACAACATCCGCATTGGTTTTAATTTCAACATTAGCTGTATCTGTACATCCAAAATTATTAAACGCTACCAATTGTATATTATAATTACCAACCGTTGTATATAAGTATTGTGGATTAACGCTAGTTGCGGTTGAACCATCTCCAAACGACCAGTTATACATAGTAGCCAATGATGAAGTGTTTGTGCAAATTATTTTATCATAAGGTAATTCTAACACTGTTTTATTTACCGTAAACGAAGCAATTGGCCTTGGATACGACGTTACAACATAAACTCCACTATTAAAATCCTTACATCCTTTATCTGTAATTACAGTTAGGCCAACTGTAAATGTTCCATCTGTAGAGTAAATGTGTTTAGGGTTTTGTTCAGCAGAAGTAGTGCCGTCTCCAAATGTCCATAACCACTGTACAAGTTGATCATTTATATCATTAGGATTACCAGGCACAGATTGATCTGTAAAAGAAATTGCACCAGGCGCACAAACCGTTGAGGCATTTGCAATTGCTTGTGCCGTTGGAGGAGGATTAAATAATACATTTGCAACATCGCTCACGGTAATTCCACACGCTGGCGATGTTACTGTAAAAGTATAATTTGTTGGTGCCGATGGAGCTACAACAAAAGGCCCTGTTGTATTACCTAAACCGTGACTCCAACTAATAACTACTGGGCCAGTATTACCAGTAATTTCGCCATAAACTACACTAGTTCCATTAGGGCATATTGGCGAATCACCAAAGGCAGTTACTTGACTTTGTTTTAAATCATATACAACAGCTTTTACCTCGTCTTCTATTCCAGCACAGCCATTAATATCAAATCCAACAACTGTATAACTTATATTTGCTGTAGGCGTTGTAGCTAAAGCACCGCCATTAATTTGAGATACTGGTGGTGGTGGAGCTGGAAACCAAGCGAAACTATATGGCGCCCCTGAACCTCCTGATGCCGTTGCATTTAAAGTAGCCACTTGCCCAATACATATTGTATCGTTAACGGGCGAGCTTGTTATAATTTGTGTTGGCTGATTAAGAGTTAAGGAATTAGTGATATTACATCCGTTAGCATCAGTAATTGTTACATTATAATTACCTGCTTTAATTCCTGTAACGGTGCTTACTGATTGTGTTGGACTAGTGTTCCACGAATAAACATAAGGTATAATTCCTCCATTAACAAACACTGTGGCGTTTCCATCAGTGTTAAAACAAACCGGGTTATTTACAGCTAAAATAGTAGATGTTAAAGGTGTTGGTTCGTTCACAAACTCTACATGTGAGGTTGCGCAATTATTGCCATCTTTTACAAAAACCGTGTATAATCCTGCTGCTAATGCACTAGCGGTGTTAGTTGTTGAGGCATTAGGTGTCCAACTATAAGTGTATTGTGAGTTTCCGCCGGTTGCAGTAATTACTATTTTTCCAGTATTCCCGCTATTACAAAGCACATCGCTCACCGTTGCACTCGAAACTACTAAGGCGCTTGCAGGCTGATTAATGTTAACTGTTTTTGTAACCACACAGCCTTTGTCGTCAGTAACCACTGCGGAGTATATGCTGGATGCTAACGCTGTTGCCGTTAAAGTATTGCCGCCAGTAGGTAACCAACTAATAGAATACGGTGCAGTTCCTTGTGTTATGCTGATTGATGCCGAACCATCGCTGAAACCAAAACAAGTTACGCTAGATGATGAGGCAATATTTACCGATTGACCTGGAAGATCTAAGACATTTGACGAAAACGATTTTACACAATTTTTATCATCTTTAACTGTTACTGTATAACCGCCTGCAATAATATTTGAGTGAGTATCAGTTGTGTTTGTACTCGCACTCCAAGCGTAAGTATATGGTAGCGTTCCTCCAATAATTTGAGCAGTTAAACTTCCGTTTGGTAATCCACACTCAGCATTTTCTAAGGTTAGCGATCCTGTAATTGGCGTTGCCTGTGCTATTGTAAATGGCTCAATCGCTACACAATTTTTAGCATCTCTTACAGTAACTACATAATTGCCATCTAAATAATTTGAAGCAATATCTGTTGTTGAGGTATTTAATGACCAAGAATAGGTATAACCAGAAGTACCTCCATTTACTGTAACACTAGCGCTACCATTTGATCCGCCAAAACAACTAACTCCTGTGCCAAAAACTGAAGTTGTTAACGCTGCTGTTGGTTGTGTAATTGCAAAAACGGTATTTGTAGTACAACCATGCGCATCGTTAATTATAACACTGTAAGTATTAGCCGTTAAACCATTTGCAAAAGGCGAATTTCCGCCTGTAGGAGTCCAACTATAATTATAGCCTTGTGTACCGCCTGCAACTGAAACTGAAGCAGAACCCGATGCATTACCAAAACAGTTTACATTCGAAATTAAAATCCCTGTAACGGTTAATGAGGCTGGTTGGGTAACTTGTATAGTTGTTGTTTGTTTACAATTTAAATTATCAGTAACGGTTACTGTATATATGCCCGCTATAACATTTGTAACTGATGGCGAGTTAGGCGCAATAGGAGTCCAACTATATGAATACGCAGATGTACCCCCTACAACAGTTGTAGCAATCTTACCATCATTAATACCAAAACAACTTACATTTGTTTGAGTTACCGTTGTGGCTAAAGCTAACGGCTCTGTTATTATTGGCGTTACCGCAGAAATTAAACAACCATTTCCTGATGTGACTTGCACGGTAGAAACTCCTGTGGAAAGATTTATACCCGTAGCGCTGTTTCCTCCACTTGGCAACCAAGTGTATGTGTATGCCGGTGTGCCGCCAGTAACAGTAGCTGTTGCCGAAGCATTGTTGGCTCCAAAACAACTAACATTCGTTACAGAACTAACACTGATAGTTGGCGCTGGATTATCATTAATTGCAAGTGTAACTGATTTAGAACAACTAGCAGCATCTGTAACAACTACCGAATAATTTCCTGCTAATAACGTTTGCGAAAAGAAAGTAGATGGTGAAACTATTGGTGACCATGTGTAAACATAAGTATTAGTTCCACCGGTTGCATTAACAGTTGCTTGTCCGTTTGCTAAACTACAATCAGAATTTACGGTTGTTTTGGTTAACAAAATTTCTGTTGCTTGAATAACAGTTGTAGTTGTATTAAACACACAATCATTATTATCTTTTATACTTACCGTATAATTTCCAATTGGAATATTAGAATAGTTTGGCCCAAAATTATTTCCGGGTGTTATTGTATAATTATACGGACCGGTTCCACCAGTTGCGTTTGCCGAAACTGTACCAGTTGAAGATCCAAAACAAGTTACGGAATTTGAAGTTACAACTGCACCAAGAGCAGCTGTAGGTTGAACAATAGCAAAAGTGTTTGTTGAAACACAAGTGTGTGTATCGGTTACTTCTAAAGTATAAATACCTAATGCTAAGTTATTAATAGTTGATGTAGTTACACCACTTGGCGACCAACTGTAAGTATAACCTGGAGAACCACCCACTACTGATGCCGATGCAGAACCATTTGTTCCATTAAAGCAACTTACATTCGTAGTAGAAAGGGTAGTAAATAATTGAGTAGGCTGCGAAATTAAAGTTGTTGTAGCAACACCAATACATCCAAAATTATCTGTAACCCTTATCGTGTAAATACCAGATGCAACACCTGAAGTAGTTAAATTATTTCCGCCCGATGGGCTCCACGTCTGAGTAAAGATTGGCCCTGCACCTCCAGTGAATGAGGCAGTTACAGCTCCAGTTAATTCACCAAAACAAGCCACATTCGTTGTTGAAACAATTGAAACTACTGGGGCACCTATATCCAAAATATTCGCATTAGTAAATGATATACATCCCAATGCATCTGTAATTTTGCAATTATAGCCTCCTGCAAAAATATTTGTTGTTAATGAATTAGTGCCACCACTAGGCGACCATGAATACGTATAAGGGGCGGTACCACCAGAAGTGATGGAGATTTCCGCGAACCCATTTTGTTGTCCACAATTTGAGTTTGTTACTGTGATTGCAGAAACGACACTACTTGGTTGCGTCAATGTAAATAATGCTTTATTCAAACAACCTTTCGAATCTTTTGAGTTTATTGTATAAGTTCCAATCGTTAAATTAGTAAAACTATTCGCCGAAATATTTCCAGGTATTAATGTATTTGTATAACCTGGTGTTCCTCCTATATTAGATATCAAAGCTTGTCCGTTATTTCCGCCAAAACAGGTAACGTTGGTAGTTGTAATAATAGTTTCTAAACTATCAGGCTGTGTTATAATTGCTTCAACTTGTGCGGTACAACTTTTACTATCCGTAACAGTTAAAGTATAAGATCCATCAGCAACATTACTTATAGTGTTTAATGTAGAACCAGATGGAGCCCACATGTATGTATAAGGTGCTGTTCCACCAAAGCCCAAGCCAGTGGCCTTGCCGGTTGTGCCGTTATAACATTTAACATTTGTTACGCTTGTTATAGTTGCATTTAAAACTGATGGTTGTGTTATTAAAAATGTTTTAGAGAAACTGCAATTATTTGCATCTCGAACTAAAACCGTTTGTGTTCCCGAAGACAGATTATTAACTGTATTTGTATTTACCCCTGATGGCAAAAACGTGTAAGTATAAACTGGCGTTCCACCAGTTACGTTTGCAATAGCTAATCCATTATTTAATTGATTACATGTTTCGTTTGTAACAGATACCGTTGCTAACAGTGGCGCTGGCTTTGTTATCGTAACAGTTTCTATTAAAACACAAAGCATGGCATCTGTTACTTTTAAAGTATATGTATTTGCTGCTAAATTTAAAATATTAGGGGAGTTACTATTTGCTGGGCTCCAACTATAACTATACGACGTTGTACCACCTGATATTGTTGCTGAAATAGCACCATTATTTAAATTTGAACACGTTGTATTAGTTGTTGAGAAGGCTACTCCTAAAGCCGAAGGCTGAGCTACAACAAATACAGCAACTGCACTACAGTTTTTAACATCTGTTACATTAACTGTGTAATTTCCTATAGGTAAACTGGATATACTTTGAGTTGTAGCTCCAGTATTTAACCAAGAGTATGTGTAGGGCGATGTTCCTCCAGATGGGATAGATGTTATTGATCCATTACTGCCATTAAAACAAGATACATTAACTACAGTTGCAGTTGTTGTTAATGCAGCTGTAGGCTGAGAGACTGTAATAACAGTTTGCGTGGTACATAATTTTGAATCAGTAACTATTAGCGTATAATTACCAACCGTTAAGCCTCCAACAGTAGCTGTTGTAGCTCCAGTAGGCAGCCAGCTATATGTATAATTAGGAGTACCACCATTACCAGAAGCCGACATTGAAGCATTTGCGCCACCAAAACAACTAACATTTGTAACATTACTCAGCATGGGAGTTAATGGCAATGGTTGAGTAATAGTGGCAATAGTATTAGTAACACAACCTTTACTATCAGTAACCGCTAATGAATAAACTCCAGAAGCCAAATTAGAAATGGTGTTTGTTCCAGAATCTATTGCAGTTGGTTGCCAAGTATACGTATATGGTCCTGTACCGCCACTCACAGTTGCAAGCGCTCGTCCATTATCCGAATAATCACACAATTCGTTGGTAACTGTAATTGATGCAAGTAATAGTAGTGGCTGGCCAATAGTTATTGTTTTGGTTGAAGTACATCCCTTAGCATCAGTTACTTTAACTGAATAAGTGCCAGCTACTAAATTACCAACAGTGGGCATATTAGCCGAAGAAGCTGTCCAACTATACGTGTATGGACTAACGCCACCAGAAACAGCAACAGATCCTATTCCTGTATTTCCACCAAAACACAATACATTAGTTTTTGTAGCTACAGTATTTAAAACCGCTGGTTGCGTAACATTGTAGGTGGCTGATACTGTGCAGGATTTTGCGTCAGTAACCTTAACAGAATAACTTCCAATCGGTAAATTAGTAATTGATGGCGTTGTTTGCGCTCCAGGTGACCATGAATAAGTATAAGGTGCAGTTCCTCCATTTCCTAAAACATTTATGGAGCCTGTTGATGAACCATTACATGTTACAGGGGTTATAGTTCCACTAACTAGAACTGCCGATGTTGGCTGAGTAACTGTAACAACTGTTTGAGTAATGCAACCTATACCGTCTTTAATTGAAACAGAATACGTTCCTGAAGTTAAACCAGTAGCTGTTTGCGAATTTTGAATTGGCGTAGTTGACCACGTGTATGTGTATGGCGTAATACCCAAAGTAGGAGTAATAGTTACAGAACCCGTATTGCTTCCAAAACAACCTACATTTGTAATTGATGACGAAAGAGTAGCTGTGAAGTTTGAATAATTAATTACAACAACATCTGAATTTGAAGGACAATTTAAATTACCTGTTGATGTTAAAGTAAGCGTTGTAGAGCCCGCAGCTAATTCGGCTGCTGAAGGTGTATACTGCATATTAAGTAACGTAGTATTACTTGGACTAAATGTTCCTGTTCCACCAGACCATATACCGCCGGTTGCACCTGTAATAGTTCCCGTTAATGACGTTACAGGTGTTTGTTTACAAACGGTTTTATCTGGACCAGCATTTGCTGTTATTGGCACAGAGAAAGAAGTTACTATAACAGAATTAAATGCTGCAGGGCAACCAGATGCATCTGTTAATTTTATATTATATGTACCTACACCAACATTAATTGTTTGCGATGGATTTACATTGTTCCACAAATAAATATATGGCGGTGTTCCTCCCGAACCAACAGCTGTGATAGTTGTAGACGTTTGCCCAAAACATAAATTAGGATTACTTGGCTGGATACTTACAGACAGTGTTGGATTAAATGTAACTCGCACTGTATCACAAACATTAGCCCCAGAACAAGAAAGTGAAACACCACAAACTTTGTAATCTACAAAGGCTGGCGGAGTGCCAATTGAGGTAACTGATGGCGTTAAACATCCACTAGTACAAGATAAGAAGTTGTTATAAGTTCCTGCTGCTCCAGGTAAAATAGACGTCCATGTTGCTGAAGCTGGTGTAATACCTGTGGTGACAATTTGATTTGAGCAACCGTTATTTACAACAACATTTGTAACCGAAATAGCTGGAGGTGGTGTAGGACAATTCACCACATTAAATTGAAAATCACGAATAGTATAACCAATTAAAACACCATTACGATATTCTTCAACTTTAATACCAACTACATATTGCCCTAAAGCTGGGGGGGTTCCTGATAAAACACCCGTTGTTGGATTAATACTTAACGTATTAACTCCGCCTAAAGGATTGGAAGGTGAATAACCTCCTAAATAGGTAACTGTAGGAAATGTGGCAATATTATTTGAATACGTTGGGGCCGAACCATTATAAGGTTGATACAAGGAATAAACCAACACATCACTATCAGCATCTGTAGCCGAGTGATTAAATGTGAACGGTTTTCCTTGACAAACAAATAAAGGCGGAAATGCTGAAAATACAGGATCGCTATTTGGTATAAAATTAGCCCCATTGTTATTTAATCCTGGTATATAAGCATATAATCCTTCGCCAGTACCACCGGGATTTGTGATGTTATCAATTGAAAAATTACGATTAAAAACGCCAATCCATAAATGATACCCACCAATTACTGGCGGCAAACTTACAGTTGCAGTATATACGCCTTCTTGTACACAAGGCATAGGATTAGGAGGAATTGCGCAAGGATCAAGAGGAGATGTTAAATTAGTTAAGGAAACTCTGGGAAGAGTAAGTGTTGTTGGATTTGCACCGTTTAAACCAGCAATATTAATAACATAGGAATTATTTAAACTTGCTGTACCTGCTCCGCAATCGCGATAAAGCTTAAGCGTAACCGTATAGGTATTTGTGCCGTTGTATGCATAAGTTATAACTCCACCTACAACGTGTGTGGCATACATCCAATTTGGAACAGCCAAACACAAATAAAGAACAATGAGGGATAAATATTTTTTCATAAGTCAAAAATTTAAAATTCAATAAACAAAATAATTGAACCTAATTTTTATATTCAAAATCAATAAAAGTAAAAAGTAATTTTCTTTTAAATTTAACAATAAAATATAAAAAATCTACAAAAAAAATTCAATGAAACTGAATAATAGAAACAATTACTTCATTTTACTATAATTCACTAATTAGGTTACAATATTCACTCATTCATAAAATAAAGTAGACAAAATAAGTAATGCAATTGACTAATGATTAAATAATCGTTATCAATTGTTAACCCACTATTTACAATAGAAGCAAAGGATTTGCTTATAAATTATTTATACAAAAAAACGACAAAATTCCGCTCGATATTTCTAAAGCTGATTCATCAATATCAAAAGTGGATGTATGAACGCCAGATGTAATGCCCTTTGTAAGATTGCCTGTACCTAGTCTAAAAAAACAACTTGGCACTTTTTGTGTAATATAGGCAAAGTCTTCGGCCGTCATTCGTAGCGGCAAATCAACCACATTATGTTTGCCTAAATACTCTTCGGCAGCCCGTTTGCAAAGAGTTGTTACCTCATCGTTATTTATTAAAAACGGATACCCATCAACAATGTTTACATCAGTAGTAACGTTGTATTTATCTGAAATTGATTTTATAATGCTTTGTAATTTTTGTTTCACGTCCTTTCTCCATTGCTCATCCATGGTTCTAAAAGTGCCTGCTAAGTATACGCTTTCAGGTATTACATTGGTTGCGCCTTTACCTTCAATTTTACCAAAAGCAATAACAGTTGGTATTTCATTTGCAGTATTACGAGCAACGCCTTCTTCATCAATTTTATAGGGAAATGCTTTTTCTATTTCTGTAATAATATTGGCAGCAACAATTAAAGGATTGTTGTATTCGCTTGCCATTGCTGCGTGTCCGCCTTTTCCATTTATAGTTAAATGAATTTCATCTGTACTTGCCATATACATTCCGCTCTTAAATCCAACTTTACCAACTTCTAAACTTGGGAACACATGTTGTGCTATCGCCACATCAACCTTAGGATTATCTAGCACTCCAGCCTTTATCATTAATGAAGCGCCACCTGGTAAAACTTCTTCGCCTGGTTGAAACATAATTTTAATAGTGCCTTCAAAACTATCTTTAAGTTGATTTAAAATAAGCGCTGCGCCAATTACAGAAGCTGTATGCACATCGTGTCCGCAAGCATGCATAACGCCAGCATTTACTGATTTATACGGCACATCGTTTTTTTCTTCAATAGGTAATGCGTCTAAATCTGCGCGCAACAATATTGTTTTTTTATCAGGATTTTTTCCTTTTATAAGAGCAATAATCCCTGTTTCTACTACCTTATTTTGATACTCAATATTGTGCTCCTCTAATATTTTACATACAAATTTTGAGGTATTAAATTCCTTAAATGAAAGTTCAGGATATTGATGTAAATGTCGTCTAATATCAATAATAGCTTGGCTATTTTGTTTCGCTAAATTTTTTATTGTTTCAATTAAGCTCATGCGAATTACTATTTTTTGTTTTGTAATTCCACTTGATGCGCAGCCTGTTGTTGATCCATTCGTTCGGCTGCAACCCCTAATAAATATTTAAACTTTCCTGGAAAAGTAGAATAAAACGCTAAAGACGAATCAAATTTTTGTTTTGTAAACCCTCTATCTGCAATAGGATTAAAGGCGTATACGCTATCAAAACTTGTAGGGCTAATATTTTTTACATTTAAATTAGTCAAACTTTCAGCGATATAAATATCTGTAAGCGTTACTACAAAATCTTCTTCACTCATAATATTTTGGGGCACAACGTACTCCTCTTCTGTATTTTTACAAGAAGCCATACATAGTACTATCAAAACAAAACTGATTATCTTAATAAACATCATAAATGCAAATGTACTATTTAACCAACTAAATTCATACTTAGTTTTTATTACCTAATCATTAGCCTGCCCAACCATCTCTATCCAAACTACGATATTGTATAGCTTCGGCAATATGGTTTTGTTCAATGTTTTTTGAATTATCTAAATCGGCTATAGTACGTCCTACTTTTAAGATTCTATCGTAAGCTCTGGCTGATAAACCTAAACGCTCCATAGCTATTTTTAATAAAGAAGAACTTCCATCATCTAACTGGCAATGCAATCTCAAATCCTTAGTACGCATTTGCGAATTACTATAAATGCCTTCCGATGTTTGAAACCGAAAGGTTTGTATGTTACGCGCCACAATTACTCTATCTCTGATTTTTTTGCTGGTTTCGCCAGTTTTTGTTTTATGTAACTCGTTAAACGGCACGGGTGTAACCTCAACATGTAAATCAATTCTATCTAATAATGGTCCTGATATTTTATTCAGATATTTTTTCACAACACCTGGCGCACAAACGCATTCCTTTTCGGGATGGTTGTAATAACCGCACGGACAAGGATTCATACTCGCTATCAACATAAAGCTTGCAGGATATTCCACACTAAATCGCGCTCGGGATATACTCACAATTCTATCTTCCAAAGGCTGACGCATTACCTCTAGGACAGTTCGTTTAAACTCTGGCAACTCATCTAAAAATAAAACGCCATTATGCGCCAACGAAATTTCGCCAGGCTTAGCATCCATGCCGCCTCCCACTAATGCCACATCCGAAATGGTGTGATGAGGATTACGAAAAGGACGATTTGTTACCAAGCCTAATGTTTTGGTTGTTTTACCAGCAACACTATGAATTTTGGTTGTTTCAAGCGCTTCGTCAATTGTTAGTGGTGGTAATATAGCCGACATCCGTTTACTCAACATCGTTTTTCCTGCACCAGGCGGACCAATTAAGATAATGTTATGCCCTCCTGCAGCTGCAATTTCAAGCGCTCGCTTGGTATTTTCCTGACCTTTAACATCTGAAAAATCATATTCTATATCATCTAATTTATTTAAAAATTCATCATTGATATTAATATGTGTTGGCTCTAACACTATCGTTTTATTAAAAAAATCAATCACTTGTTTAATACTCGAAACACCATACACCTGCAACCCTTCAACCACCGCCGCTTCTCGTGCATTACATTCGGGTAAAATAATGCCTTTAAATCCTTCCGCCTTTGCTTTTATGGCAATGGGCAAAGCACCTTTTATTGGGCGCAACTCGCCATCTAACGCTAACTCACCCATTATAATATACTCCGAAATATCTTCGCAAAGGATTTGTTCGCTTGCTGCCAAAATACCAACGGCTATGGTTAAATCATAAGCCGATCCTTCTTTTTTAATATCGGCCGGTGCCATGTTAATGGTAATTTGCTTACCCGGTATTTTGTAATTGTTGTTTTTTAAAGCGGCATCAATACGCTGATGGCTTTCCTTAACGGCATTATCAGGCAAGCCTACTAAATAAAAATTAATTCCCTGCGAAACATTGACCTCTACTGTAATTGTAGTAGCTGTGATGCCTTGCACAGCACTACCAAACGTTTTAACTAACATACTATAATTATTTTTCACAAAGCAACAACAAAAACAAACACGCTACTGCTATGTTTTGTAGCAATTTAAAAAAACCACATTTTCTACAGATTTTAAACTATACATTTACCAAATCAAAAAATAAGTTAATTTACAAAGGCATTTTTATTTTTGGTTGTAAAATTGATATGCGTTATATTTATAAAACTTAAACGTTAACATTATGATAAAAAAGGTACTAGTTATTATTTCGGAATAGACGCATCAGGGAATGATTCAAATGCAATTTGTTTTCCTGCTGCACCTTTTAATCCTAAATCGCCATCAGGCCCCATTGGCAATTTTGTTTGTATGGCTTGCGGTAACTACGTAACAAAATATTCATAATCTCTAACTCTTGGTAGTAGTTCGTATAATTTTTGAATAAACCTTTTCATCTCAACATCTGATAAACTACAAGTAATTAATTCTTGCTCATAAATATTAGCTGAATCATCAAAATGTTTACATAAAAAATGAAAATTATTATCTTTGAAATATATATATATTATTTCGAAATCTAATGAAGATTCACATCTGAATATGTTATCTCGAAAATAAAACAAATTAATTAACTGCTGATCATCATTTATTTCCTCATTAAAATCTAAATCACGAGTCAGTTTATAAATTAAATTAAAAATCTCCGAATCATTTTTACCTTCAAAAACATTTTTATACGAAGTGTTTTTTTTGTTAAAAGTTTTTTCTAATTGTCCGAGTATCATTTCTAAATATGTAAGAATAGTATTATCTCCAAATATTTGTGAATCGATTGAGAAATTAAAATAACCTCTTATATCATTTGTATCATTGTTGTTTTTATCAATGTCAATTGAAAATGAAAATGAATTATTTATGTTATATGTGTTCATTATTTTTTAAACTTAAACCCTTTTGCTTTTAAATTATTGTCTTTGAAAATTTTATTTGGAATTGAATTAGGAAGTCCTCTTTTTGTATTAGTAGCTCCATTCCAGTGAAATTTTTCGTTGGCTCGCCCGCTCCGCAGGATTTGCAATATCTATAATTATTTTTATTTCGGCAAGATTAAAAATCCAGCGTACAAACACGCTACTGCTATGTTTTGTAGCAATTTAAAAACCACATATTCTACAGATTTTAAATTATACATTTACCAAATCAAAAAATAAGTTAATTCTACAAAGGCATTTTATTTTTGGTTGTAAAATTGATATACGTTATATTTATAAAACTTAAACGTTAACATTATGATAAAAAAAGTACTAGTTATTATTTCGGTAGGATTATTAAGTCACGTTGGATTTTCTCAAGCAGAAGACACGCACGAATTAAATTGTTTTAATAAATGGGCTGTAAAGTTTGACGAACGTGGTGCAGATGATGTAGAGGATGGTGTTTATACTGATGTAATTATTTCTTCGCGAATAGGCGCTAAGGCAACTTGTTATACTGGTAAAGTTGAAGTTATGCATAAAAAAGTAACTAAAGTGAGCATTGTTAGAGAAGATGGTTCGTTTGAAGAAATTAAACGCACTTGGAAAAACAACTCAAATAAAGACGTTGATATTATTAATGGTATGTCAGAATCGATGATTACGGTTCACAACGAATTAATTAATGTGCTTTGGCCTAAAAAAATTAAGCCTAAAAAAGCGGCTTTCAAAAAAGCGCCTGAACCTACAGACGATTAATTGCTCCTTATTGTTTTAAATTTCGTTTCGTGATTTAATCCATGCAACAGCCTCATCGTGTGAGCTGAAAATATGGGTTGGTATGTATGGCTTATGAAACTTAATATAAAAATTAGATAATATACGTTGGCTCATCGATTTTACTACCAAGGCTCTGCACGTAACTGGAATTAATGGCTCTAGTTTTCTTACCAAACGTTGTGCTTCTGGAGTTAACACAATAAATTCTTCTGAATCAACTAGCAGCGGGTATTTTTTTCCGTCATCAGCAATTGCCAATAGTGCTTTATGATTAGCTAAATGGTCTTCTTCATCAACTTCAATATTTGCTATATATGTGTAGTGTATTATGCCATTGTTTAATAACCTAAGCCTTAATGTATTAGTATATATTTCTTTGATGTAGGGTTTTTCGGCAATAAGCATAGCGCATTTAACTAACAGGTAATTACACTTCAAAAATACAATTAAATACTATTTCTTAGTTCATTTTTATAGTTTAATTACATTAGATTAAGAGATAGCTTATTACCTGAAGCCTACTAAAGAGCAACTTCATATTTATCAAATACGGTTACAATTTCTTTAGAATATTTTAATGTAGAAAGCATTAAATCGAAAACACAAAAATATTTGATTTTCGTTAATTACCTAAAAAAATTACAAATCCATTGAAAAACTTGCGTGAAACCCATTTTCAGCTTTTTTAAATTTCATCTCGGAATTTAAGTCTTCCAACAATGTTTGCATCAAATCCATACCAAACGATGGCTTTTCTCTTTTTTCATTAAAATTAAAGCCAACACCATTATCACAAAAATCTAAACTTAAAAGATTGTTTTCGTTTTCAATTTTAAGTATTATTTCAGGATTTTCAACGTTATTAAAAGCATGTTTAATTGAATTAGAAATTAGCTCATTAACAATCATTCCTAAAGGAAGCATTTTTCCGATTTCGAGTTTTACATTCGGTAAGTGTAGTTTATATTTTATTAATGAATTTCCAGAAAGGTGATAATCCATTAATTGTTCGAAATATATTTTTAAATCGATTGACGATAAATTATCACGTGCATATAAAGACTCATGAATAAGTGCCATTGATTTAATACGCGAAATACATTCTTCAAGCGAGGTAATTGCAAATTCATCTTCTAAATAATCTTTTTGTAAACGCAAAATACTTGAAATGACTTGCAAATTATTTTTAACGCGATGATGCATTTCTTTTAAAAGCAATTCGTTTTCACTCATTTTCATTTTTAAATCGCTGGTACGTTGAGCTACTTTATTTTCGAGCGATAAATTAATAGATAATATTTCTTGTTCTAATTTTTTGCGTTCTGTAACATTTTGACTAATGCCGGATAACCCTATTGCAGTGCCTTCTTCATCCCTAATTACATCTACCCTAACCCATACGTGGATAATTTCCTTTTGTTTAGTAATACCCCTATACTCGTAGTCAAACTGTTGGTGCGTTGGCATTTTTTCTTGCAGCAATGCCATTACTGATGGAATATCATCAGGATACATTGTACTAAATGCTTTTTCAAATGTAACTTCAAACTCCTGAGGCTCGTATCCAAAAATCATAAACTTTTCGTCACCCCAAACCGTTTCATTTGTAATTGCATCCCAAGTCCAAAATCCCATTTTCCCAATAGAAAGCGACTTTTTATATTTCTGTAGTTGCTCTTGCATTTAAAAAATAGTGGTTTAAAAGTTAATCTATTAAAGATACAAATATTTAAATAATCTTCAATACTGTTATGGTGTTTTATAGCCTATTTTGGTTCTTGTTGATGGTGTTTCTTTCTTTTCGAGTAATTCATCTAAATACCTAAACACAATTTCCATGTTTTTATCTTGATTATCGAGTTTCTTTTTAATCTTCTCTATATCTAGTCTGAGTTCAGTATTATCTGTTAACATTTGGCGCACACGTGTAAATATTCTCATGATTTGAATGTTTACAGAAATAGCTCTATCGCTGTTTAAAATACCAGAAAGCATTGCAACTCCTTGTTCTGTGAATACAAATGGAAGTTTTCGTGTACCTCCTCTGTTTGATGTCACAATTTGTGATATCAAATTTTCAAATTCTGATTGGGTTAACTGAAACATGAAATCTTCAGGAAAACGCTTCAAGTTTCGTTGAACCTGTTGATTTAAAATTCTTGTTTCAACCTGATATAATTCCGCTATCCCGAAAGCAATCGGGACCTATCCAACATAACTTTGTGTCCTCTAATCACATAAATTTTGTTCATTACCACCTCATCAGGAACTACTAAAGCATTTTCTTTTTTACTCATAATATAAATTCTCTATAATATATTAGCAAAATAAAGTAAATAAATAGCAAGTGATTGCTATATTTTATAGCAAAATATTAATTCCTCTCAAATTACATAGAGAGGATTTCAGGGTTAAACTTATTTTTTTAAATTATTGATATAAATTTTGTAGGATATTTTTTATTTAATTCGGAAAACATTTTTATGATACTATCGGTATTTAATGGATTAGAACTATAAAGGCTGTTATACTCTTCAATACATTTTTTTAGGTGTAATTTATACTCTTCAGATATTTTATAATTATCTCGATGCCTGTAAACTGTTTTGTTAAAATGAAAATGAATTAAATCCATGTTTTGAACTAAATCAGGATTATTATAAATTAGCTCTATGAAGTTTATTGGTAAATGCAAAAAATGAATGGAATTCTTTGAAATTGACTTTAACAAACTTAATCCTGAATTGATATTGAAAGCTTTGTTGATATCAAGACCATAAGATAACTGTCCTATTTTATTAATATGTGTCATATTTATATCATAAACTATTTTCCCTGAATTGTCTTTGATAAAAATGGAGCCTATGGTATCTATTTCTAACAATGAATTAACTCTTCTACAATTTTCATTAAATGTCAAATCTAATCCTGACGCATAAAGATTGTTTGCAAGATTTTTTAGTCTGAAAATTGATACTGAATCATTAGTGCTAAAATAAATAGGCCCTTGAATTTTTGCATTGCGGAAAATCCGAGAGTAACAGCTGAGACTTAAAGTAGAATTTGGAGCAGATATAATTTCAACCTGCACTAAATTATCTGCTTTAATAAAGGTATTAGAAGAAGTTAAAGTATTAATTGTAAATC
>JAYSTR010000062.1:0-5014 GCA_043719555.1 Bacteroidota bacterium
CTTAAATATAGATTCACGAGCTATGGCTATGTTTGCCATATAATCAGGCATAAATTGTGATATTTGTGCATCGCTTGCACCGCTTTGTTTAAATTGATTCATTATACGCAATTCTTCTCCATTAGGAATAAAAGAATTTGTAACGGTAGGCATTAAAAAACTAATTAAACAAAAACCACCAATTACTGCTAAAGCAATTATTAACGCTTTCTTTAAATCAATTACTTTATTTACAAAAGGTAATTTAACGGCTTCGTTTTTATCAGATGCTTTAATGAATTTATCTAAAGCTAAAACAGCAATTAAAGGGATAGTTAATTCTGCAATCACTAAAATCATTGATACAGCTCTGAATTTATTATAACCTGGCACTAAGTCCATAAACACAGATGTTAGCCCCATAAAGTTTTTACCCCACGATAACATCACTGATAGTAAAGTGGCGCCGAACAAAGCCCATTTTAACGGATGATCGATGATTAATAATCCTAAAAATGCTAATAATATAACTATAGAACCAATGTAAACTGGGCCACTTGTAAATGGTTGTTCTCCAAAGTACGCATAGCTTTGTGCCACCTGATCTCGCATTTGTGGATCCACTTTTTTCAAAGCATCTTTATCTAAATTACCAATCGATGTAGAAACGCCTCCTTTAAAATTAGGAATTAAAAAGGTAAATGTTTCCCCTATTCCGTAACTCCATTGTGTGGCATAATCCTTATCTAACCCTGAAGTTTTGTTACCTTGATTTGTTTTTAAAGTAGCATCAATGGTTAACTCTGATTTACCACGAGTTGTAAATTTACCATACTCGTAGGTGTTTAATAAATTACCAGCATTTGGCAACACGCCAATAATAGAAGCAGCCATAAATAAACCAACTCCTATAAAAAACGCCTTTGTTGTTTTTTGTTGTAAAGCCATAATGAAATAAGCTAAAAATACACAGCCAAATAACATAAAACCATAGTACGAAATTTGAACGTGATTTGCATTTAATTCCAATGCCATAAACAAGGTAGTTACAGCAAAACCTAACCAATGCTTACCTCGCATTAATAAAATAATACCGCCCAATAATGGCGCTAAATAACCAATGGCATTAGCTTTAGAGTTATGCCCTGCTTCCAGAATAATAAAAAAGTAGGAAGAAAACCCATACATTAAAGACCCTAAAATGGCTAACCACGGATTAATTTCAAGACACAACAATAAAATAAAAAAACCTACGAAGCATAAAAAGATGTAGCCACTTGGGTGTGGTAAAAACAAATGAAATACTTTATCTATATGTCCTAACCAATTACCCGGATACAATGTTGATACCTGATAAGCCGGCATACCGCCAAACATAGAATTTGTCCATAAAGCTTCAGCATGCTCTGCTTTTCTAAAATCGGTCATTTCCTGGCTCATTCCTTTATAGCGAACGATATCACCTTGCTCTAATACTTTATTAGATAATAAAGGACTAAACTGGATTAATGTGATAATAGCAAAAACAGCAACAGCTATAAAATGAGGAAGAAATTTTTTAAAATTCATACGTAGTGGTTTTTAAACAAATATAAGAAAGAGTTTAATTTTATACTCTTTTCTGAGGAAACTGATTTATAAAATAAGTTAACAATACTGTGGGTTTATTATAAATAATAAGGCTGTCCTTTTGAGACAGCCTTATGAAATCAAGAAATAAACTTAAAATTATTTTAAAACCACACTTTTAACAGCATCGATAATATCAAATGCTTGTTGTTGTGTAGCTGCTTCTGCATAAATACGTAATACTGGCTCAGTTCCCGATGCACGAATCATCGTCCACGTATTTTCATCAAAATAAAATTTATGGCCATCTAAATCTTCCATACGAATTACTTTATACTTGCCAAACTCTTTGTACATATTGGCATTACAATTAGCCACTATTTGATTTTTTAAATCATCATTAATAGTTAAATCATTACGCTCAAATGAAAATGGCCCTGTAATGGCATAAACTTCTTCAATTAATTGTGTTAAGTTTTTACCAGATTTAGCCATAAATTCCCATAAGGTTAACCCCATCCAAATACCATCACGCTCAGGAATGTGTCCTTTAATAGCAATTCCTCCACTCTCTTCTCCTCCAACTAATACATCTTCAGTAATCATAATACCGCAAATGTATTTAAAGCCAATTTTAACAACATCCAATGGTAAATTGTAATGATCGCACATGTTTTTAATTTTAACGGTTGAGCTAAAAGCTGTGCAAACCTTACCATCCAACCCTTTGTATTTTTTAAGGTAATGAATCAATAATAAAATTATATGGTGCGAATCAACAAACTCACCTTTACCATTGTAAAGACCAATTCTATCTGCATCGCCATCAGTACATAAACCGCACTCAATGTCTCCGCGAGTTTTAATTAAATTACTAAACTCTAATAAGTTTTTGTGAATAGGCTCAGGTGCTTGCCCATAAAACGTGGGGTTATGCTCGTTATGTAAATGTATAATTTCTGGGAATAAACGCATCATTACACGTTGCCCAGCACCATACATACTATCGTAGGCAAATTTAATTCCTGATTTTTTAATCGCAGCAATGTCAAAATTATCTTCAACGTGCTTTACATACATATCTTCTAAAGGCGTTATTTCTAACAATCCCTTTTTAGTTGCATCAGCTAAATCTGTCTTTTCTAAATTAACAGTGCTTTTATCAGCAATCATATCCTCAATTTCCTGAACTTTTTCAGGACCTAATGGCCCGCCATAGCTACCTTTTAATTTGTAACCATTATATGAAGCTGGATTATGAGAAGCTGTTAAAATAATACCTAAGCTTGCTTTGTGGCGAACAGTACCTAAGGAAACCATAGGTGTACTCACAAAATCTTTAGCTAAATACACTTTAATATTGTTTGCTACTAATACTTTGGTTACTGTATCTGCAAACAATTCGCCTGCAAAACGGCAATCGTGCCCAACTACTACGCTAGGGTTTTCGAAATTCTTTTTTAACCAAATGGCCGTTGCTTCGGTAACACGCGCTACGTTTTCAACTGTAAATTCTTTTGCTATAATGGCTCTCCAGCCGTCGGTTCCAAACTTAATTTTTGTCATAATAATTTTATAAAATCAGATAATAAATATAAATAAAAAAGATTAGTTAGCAATACACGATGTTATTTTATTCGTTTAACAACGCATTTAAATGATTAAAGGTTGATTCATCTTCCCAATCAACAAAGCCTACGTTATCATATACAATTTCGCCTTTGGTATTTAATAAATACATCGTAGGAATGGAATAGATACCAATATCACTAAAATTACTCGTTAAGGTTAAAAAGGTAAAAGGATATCGTTTTTTTTGCTGAAAGTCTATTAATTTATCGATTGATTCATCTGTAATTGCAAGCACCACAACATCCGATAATTTTTGCTGATAAATAGCATTTAAGGCTTTCAGTTCTTCTAAGCAGCCTGGGCACCAGCTTGCATAAAAACTAATAATGACTTTTTTGCCTTTTAAACTAGCCATATTAAATAGCACAGTGTCTTTATTAACGACTTCTAATTTTGAAATGTTAATTTTTGGGGCAGAGTTATATTTATCAAAAAAATAATAGCCTACAGAGGCTGCTATTAATAATCCTATAATGAGGAAAATAGTTTTTTTAGACATATTGAGATATTAAGGTAAAGCTGTTGTTAAGTTATCATTACTTTCAAAAATCAATTTATTGAAATTAATAGTTTTGATTAATGAAAAAATTCTTCGCAAAGATATGGACTATTATTTGGAAAACCTGTTTAGCCATTTTTATTTTATCCATAGCAACTACGGTAGTTTATAAATTTGTACCAGTGCCCATTACGCCTTTAATGATTATACGTGATGTAGAACAACTAAGTGAAGGGAATGGTGTAACGATGAAACACGATTGGGTGGCGTTAGATGAAATATCGCCAAAACTACAATTAGCGGTGGTTTGTAGCGAAGACCAAAATTATTTGAAACACTATGGATTTGATTGGGGCGCTATACAAAAAGCAATGAAAAGCAACGAATCTGGTAAAAAAATACGTGGTGCCAGCACCATATCTCAACAAACAGCAAAAAATGTATTTTTATGGCCAAGCAGAAGTTATGTGCGCAAGGCTTTTGAAATGTATTTTACTTTTTTAATAGAATTAGTATGGAGTAAGGAACGTATTATGGAAGTTTACTTAAACAGTATTGAAATGGGAAATGGCATTTATGGTGCTGAAGCCGCTTCGCAACATTGGTTTAATAAATCGGCCAAAAAATTAACTAAGGATGAGGCTGCAGCGATTGCTTCTGTATTACCAAATCCACGGCGATACAAAGCGAGTCCCGCTAATAGTTATATTTCTGCAAGAAAGGCTTGGATAAAACAACAAATGAATTTTTGGGGTAATCAGTTAGATTACAATAAATACAAGGATGATGATGAACCTAAGAAATAGAAGATTACTTTTTCTTTTTTGAAGACTTTGCTTTAGGGTTAAAATCGAGGCATAAATTTATCCAATACTCAAATTCTTTTTTAGTTTTCATTCCCTCATCACTCACATAAACATAACCCTTCATTGGTTTATTTGTAAAATCCATTGGTCGGCAACCAATCATTTCTAATACAGTCGCATCCATTTCTGGATCTATCCTGCACATCATTTCATCCTTTACAACTCCTACGCACATTTTATCTTCTACCATAAAACATACACCACCAAACATGTGTTTTTCGGTAACATTAGGTATATTAACCAAAGCTTCTCTAATTCTATCTGCTAGTATTTCGTTATAGGGCATAAGCTATATTTTTCTTAAATTACTTAATCAAATAACTAAGGTATAAATTTAAAAGTAAAATATCTTACAGCAAGAGACAAAACAAAAAACCCTTAACTATTACTAGTAAAGGGTTTATGATTTTTATTTGCGGAGAGGGTGGGATTCGAACCCACGATACAGTTACCCGTATACAAACTTTCC
>JAYSTR010000063.1:0-5000 GCA_043719555.1 Bacteroidota bacterium
CAATAATCGTAATAACAGGAATTTCAGGATCTGGAATTTCGGCTAAAATGGAACGAATATATTCTGGAGTATTTGGCATATATTTTAGCAGAAATGCAAGCTTTGCCGAGAATGTATCCTGACGCTAAGTGGTAATGTTTTAGATGTTTGTTGTTTGAAATAGGTTGTTTGATACTTCTTCAAACAACTAACCTCTAAAAACTAAATAATTTATGAGCTTAAAAGAAAACTGGAAAAAATTATCGCCTTACTTTGTTGATGTTTGGCAATACATAATTATCATCGTTATTATGATTATCGCTGCTATTTTTATTTTATAATAATGCATACTCAAGAATATATTCGTTCCATTTTAGCCGAAATTCCAGATCCTGAAATTCCTGTTATTACGATTATTGAGTTAGGTGTAATTAGAGAAATTAACATCATTGATGAGCAAACCATTGATTTAAAAATTACACCAACCTATAGCGGTTGCCCAGCCATGCAACAAATAGAAGATGATGTACGGAAAAAATTAACCGAACACGGTTATACAAACATCACTATTAAAATGATTTTTTCTCCACCTTGGACAACAGATTGGATAACTCCAGAAGCAAAGAAAAAATTAAACGCTTATGGTATTGCACCACCAGAGCACACCACCGAAGATAAAAGTTGGTTGACAGGTAAAACAAAATTGATCAAATGTCCACGTTGTAAATCTCAAAACACACGACTCGTTTCTCAGTTTGGAAGTACAGCTTGTAAAGCATTGTATCAATGCAATGATTGCTTAGAGCCATTTGATTACTTTAAGTGTATTTAAAAATATCGTTTTCAAAAAAATAAGTTGCATTTTTTAATTTATAAAACAATTGTATATGAGTTATATTATTTCTGAAATTTCAAATAAAGTGTGTTTCATTTCTCTTAATCGTCCTGATAAGTTTAATAGTTTTAATCGTGAAATGGCTTTAGAGTTACAAAACGAATTAGATAAAGCAGAAGCAGATGAAGAAGTAAGAGCTATTGTACTTACAGGTATTGGCAAGGCTTTTTGTGCCGGACAAGATTTATCAGAAGCCATTGACCCAAGTGGACCAGGCATTGCGAAAATTGTTGATGAGCATTATAATCCTATTGTTTTAAGAATCAGAAAAATTGAAAAACCTATTATTGCTGCTGTAAATGGTGTAGCTGCTGGAGCTGGTGCAAATATTGCTTTATCGTGCGATATTGTAACAGCAACAAATTCAGCATCATTCATACAAGCGTTTAGTAAAATTGGTTTAATACCAGATAGTGGTGGCACTTTTATTTTACCACGTTTAATTGGTTTGCAACATGCATCAGCTTTAATGATTACCGGAGATAAAGTTACGGCGCCTGAAGCCTTAGCTATGGGCATGGTTTACAAAGTTTTTTCGGATGAAACATTTATGGCAGATGTAACTAATTTTGCCGAGAATATTGCTAATATGCCAACTAAGGCTATAGGTTTAACGAAACGTTTATTAAATGATAGTTTGTTTAACACTCACGATAAGCAATTAGCATTAGAAGGGTTGGCTCAAATTGAAGCCGCTAGCTCATACGATTATAGCGAAGGTGTAACGGCTTTTTTAGAAAAGCGCAAGCCAGAATTTAAAGGAAAATAATTTTTATTTAGAACAACCTTCCTTCAATGACTCCCGCATAATTTATTTCGTGCTTAAGTAACCATTCTTTACGCCATAATTCCCAGGCATAACCAGTTAAGTTGCCATCAGCTCCAATAACTCTGTGGCACGGAATAATTATCGCTATTTGATTTTTACCATTGGATGTACCAACTGCTCTCACACTTTTCTGGTCACCTAATTGGCGCGCAATATGTGCGTAGTTGACAGTGGAACCATAAGGAATTTTATAAACTTCATCCCACACTTTTTGTTGAAACTCAGTGCCTATTTGGTAAAGAGGTAAATTAAATTGTTGTAATTCGCCCGTAAAGTATTGTTTTAATTGTTGGATGCACTCTGCATTTAAAGAAGATGTTTTAGTAAACGCATCTGTTTCTTTTTCTTGAAAAAGTACCGAGCTAATTTTTTGATTAACACTTTTAATTTGTATTAATCCAATTGGAGACTCATAATAAGATATGTCGAATGCGTCGTGCATATATTTAACTTATAAATTAATACGATAAACGATATGAGAATCTCCGAAAAATTCAACTTCACCATCAGGCGACATGCCATTTTTTAAGGCAACATTTTGCGAACTAATATTATTGATGTGAATAATAGAAACTACTGAGGATGCTATTTTATGATCTATTACATATTGTTTAAATAGTTTAGCAGCCTCAATCGCATAACCTTTGTGCCAATGTTTTTTTAATAGATGGTATCCTATTTCAATCTCCATTACACCATTTACATTTTGAGATAACAAGCCACTCATTCCAATTAATTCGCCGGAACTTTTCTCAATTAACGCTTGTAAGCCTAAACGGTTTTCTTTATAACGGTCGAGCGATTTTCCAACAAAAAACTTTGCACGCTCTGCACTTGTTGGATGATTTACTTCAGGAAAAAATTCTAAACAATCATTATCATTCACAAATTCTTCCCACGCTTTATAATCGTCTTCTGTTAAAAAACGTGTTATTATACGCTCACTTTGTAAATTATCTTGATATGTATAATGCATTGCTTAATTGTCTAAATAAATTCTTCCTTGTCTCCACATATCCACTGCCTGATACCAAGGCATTTTGTAAGTTTCATTTCTTTCTAAATAATAATCGTTATCAGTAAATGGATTAATGATTTTAATAAAAGAAAAAGTTAAGGTGTTGCTAGGCGTTTGCATATCTCCATAAACCCATTCCTCACCATTTTTTTGTTTAATAACTTTATTAGGTGCGCCAAATACTGTGTAAATCATACCTCTGTCTGTTTTCCAGCCTTCCTGGTAACTCGAAAATAACTTATTGGATTCTTGTACTCGGTTATAATATTTTTTTATTAATTCCTTAGCACGCTCTGAACTACCCGCAATATCTATCCAAAAATTATCAATGGCTGCTTTTTTATCAGTTGCATTTATACATTTATCAAATTCTTTTTTTGCCATAATATAACGTGTGGCTAAAATCATTTGCTCTGTATTTTTTATTTTAGGAAAAGCAGATTCGTATACAAAAAATGAAACGCCTTCTTTTGTTTGTTCATTTGTTTTTAAATGTAAAAAACCATTTTGTGGTAAATTTAAACTAATAACATCGTTAATTTTACTCACACCGAAAGTGGAATCGGGCGTATACGAAAATCGTGTGCGTGGCTCTAACGAAAAAGGTGGAATAGCTAATTTAAATTGTGGCTTAAAATAATCAACTTCAAATAAGGTGTTGGTGTTACGAATAGATTTTAAAAGGATGCGTTCGTCTGCTTTATAAAAATCGGAATACTTAACCTGGTTTTGTTCATCGGTAATAAAAAAGTTTTGACGAGCGTTTATCGTTTCTTTATTGCTGTACAAGGATGCATCATATTGAGTTTTCTTATGTTCATCAACAGCTTCAATGTCTATTAAATAATTAAATCCTTGCTTTAGATTTATAAACACAAAACCATTTAGTTGTTTTGATTTCACATCCGTTTGCCTATCAAAAATATCATAGGTTGAGGTATGTTCGGATTTATCTAACGTGTTTTCGTTTTTAGCACGAACTATTAATTTTAAATGACTGTAGAAATAAGTACTGGTGTCTGATTTTTTATAAACCAATACTTCATTATTAATAGAGTAGTGGAGCTCGCTTACAGTATCATTTATATGATAAACAATGTATTTGGCTTGCAGTTCGTTATTGGTTTTTTTATATAGCTTGGAATTAGATGTTTGATTAATTTTTTGAGTATTGGTACAACTAGCTAATATCAAAAAGCAGAATAAATAAAGAATAAATTTCATTTTTCTCATTAATTACTTTTATTCAATTCGTTAAGTAATGCTTCTATTTTTTTATCAATACTTTCTATTTCAAAATTATAATCGTTATTATCTTGTGATATTGCTAAATATAATAGATCATTATATTTTATTCTTAACTCACAGTATTCTTTTAACTGTTTGTTTTTTACTCTAAGTTCAATCGGTAAATCTAAGTCGTATAATTCATTAATTAATATAATATTTTTTTTCCACAGAGCCGTTCCTTTATTGTTTAGTAAGTTCAGTACAGTGTCTTTAGTATTCGTGTTTAGTGACTTATAAACATCTAAAGCTGCTATTTCATTTAATGTAAATTCTTTCATTCTGACTTCATATTTGCCAATATTATTTGGAATTTTAATGTAAACAATAAATGATGTAGCTAAAATAAAAATGGATACTGATAAAATAGAAACGTATTTTAATTTTACTTGACTATAGTTTTTTAAACTTGGGATAAATGAATATCCTATAATTAATCCACCTAATAAACCTCCAATATGGGCTGCATTATCTATTCCGCCTTTTAATCCAAATATTAAATTATATCCAACAAAAATTGATATGCTAGTTAATAATGCTTGACGCGCACTTTTTTCAATGAGATTTGTTGTTAGCATTGCTAAAAATGTACCATATAGGCCAAATATTGCTCCTGAAGCTCCTGCACTAATTGTTAAATCATTCCACCATAAGCTAACCATACTTGCAGTAATTCCCGAAAGTATATATGCAGAAAGAAATCGTACTCGACCTAAATGAGGCTCTAATAAAACTCCAATATATAGTAAAGCATACATATTCATTAGTAGGTGAATAATTCCAATATGTAAAAAAAAGTTTGTAATTATGCGCCATGATTGACCATCTAAAGTAACTGGTTTGAAATTTGTTCCCCAATTAATTAAACTTTCATTATCTGGCTCAAAAATATTTACTCCAGCTATTGACATTAAAATAAATATGAAAATGTTTAAATCTAATAGTATAGGAGTAATGAAAAAATCTTTTGTTGGTTTGAAAATTGCAAAAAA
>JAYSTR010000064.1:0-4975 GCA_043719555.1 Bacteroidota bacterium
AATTTACGTTAACCTTAAATTAATCATTTATGAAAAACGTAAAAACGCTTGTGCTAACAGGATTAGCTATGGTAAGCCTTCAGGCTAAATCACAACAAAATAATTTTCATAAAAATTATGTAGAAGCTGGTTTTTTGGTTGGGAATCAAAATTCAACTTCTGGGTTAGCCGGAGTATATGGCGCTGGAGGTTTCTTTTTTAAAACTTTCGACAAAATTTCTTCAATTGATTTTAGAGCCAAAGAAGTCTATTTAAATAAAACGGAAACACAAGCTACCATTTTAACTGCGACCTACAGATTAACTTTAGTAAGAGGTTTGTACATTGGACTAGGAGCAGCGCACGGTCATCAAATTGCTTTTCACGATTTCGAAACTAGTCCTGTTTCTGCTATTGGTGGTTATAATACACACATCATACATAGCTCTGGCTATAATATAGAATTTGGCTATAGTTTTAATCCCTTACTAAAAACAACTAACCTTAATTTATATCCGGTTGTTAATTTCGCATTTACACAATTAAATTCGGCTCAGTATGTATATAAAACAGTGAGTGCAAATTTTGGGTTGCGCTTAGGTTTTAAACAATGGAATGGCAATAAAAACTGATAAAATTCATGTATTTTAATTTTGTAGTTAAAAATGGTTGATTATCTTTGTTTAAAATTAATCTAAATAAGAATTTAATGATTTCTGTATTAATAGCCGATAAAAATTACCTAAGTCGTTTAGGTCTTTTTACATTATTACAATCTTCTCTAAATTTTGAAGTTGATTATACAGAAGATGACAATTTTGAAAATTTAGTTGCTTTAATTAAGCAAAATAAACCTAAAATTTTAGTATTAGATTTTCAATCTTTAGGTTTTTCTTCATCTCAAATCTCCTCTATTACTAAAACATTTAAACGCTTACAAATATTAGCTATTACTGATTACTTATCTAAATCAGATATGCAATCGGCTTTAGATTCTGGAGTTCGTAGTTATTTATTAAAAGAATGTGATAAAGAAGAAATTATTGAAGCTTTGCACGCTACTTATAATAACGAACGTTTTTTATGTGGAAAAGTAGCCTATTATTTAGCTTCTCAGGAAACTGACGAAGTTTGTAAAACTCAATTAGTTAATGTTTCGTGTGCAGGATTAGGAGTTACGGACAGAGAAATAGATATTATTCGTTTAATTTCCGAAGGTTTATCAAATAAATTAATTGCCGATAAATTAGAGTTAAGTACGCATACGGTAAACACACACCGTAAAAACATTATGACTAAATTAAACTTACCTAATACAGCTGGTATAGTTATGTTTGCGGTGAAAAACAACTTATTAGTTGCTTAAGCCAAAGTCCATTTAATACTTTCTCTTCGTTTAACTACTAAAATAAAAGCCTCAAATACGAATGTATTCTGCGTTTTTATTTTTCGTTCGCCTCGATAAATGAATAAATAGAAATTAGCTTAACACTTCGTTTAATAAATTACAATAATTTTCAGCACAACTTTTTCGTGAGTATTTATCAATTGATGCTGATGATATAGTCAGTTTTTTTTCTTTATATTTTTGGTACAAATCTAAAACAGCTTTTTTAGTTCCATCATAATCATCAAAATCAAACATCGTTCCAGCCTTTGTATCAGCTAAAATTTCTGCAGCATCTCCATTGGGCATTCCGATACCAAAAATGGGACGTTTAGCAGCTAAGTATTCAAATAATTTTCCTGACAAAACACCTCTATTATTTGGTGTATTATTTAAAGGTAATAGTAGGATAGGGGATTGTACCATTGCTTTTACAACATCGCTATGAGACATATAATCAATACGTTGAGCGTTATCAATTAAATTATTTTGTTTCAATGATTCAAAAACAACGGCATCTGTTTTTCCAGTAAATTTTAAAATTAAATCTTTTTTTAATTCCAAATTATCAACACATAAATCACCTAACACTTTCCATAGTGTGTATGGGTTTCTGTCTTTATTTAAAGCGCCAGTATGGTGAAACATAAAGCCATTCAGTATTTCAGAGTTAGTGGTTGTCTTAAAATCATCTGTATCAAAGCCATTAGTAATAACATCCACTTTTCGATTACCAAGTTTCTCTAAATCCGAAGCACAAGTTGGGCTAACGGTTACTACTTTATTAGCTAAAGTAAGTACTTGATTTTCTAATTTTTTATGTTTGTTATCTGCAAAAGTTGTCAGTTTTAACTGGCTATAAAAATCAATTTGTGTCCAAGGATCACGAAAATCGGCAATCCATGGTAAATTAAATTGTTCCTTTAATTCTTTCGCAATTAAATGCATACTATGCGGCGGGCCAGTGCTAATAACAGCATCAATCTTGTTTTTTTTGATGTAATCGGATAAATAAATTACAGAAGGTTTTATCCAAAATTTACGCGCATCGGGTATGAAAAAATTTCCACGCACCCAAATCATCATCGATTTTAAAATACTATTTTCTTTACCTTCAACTAAAAAACCTTGGTTAACGGTTTCCGTTTTTTTCTTCCCCATAATTTTGCGATACATATCGTAAGGCTCATTAATAGGTGTTTTAAGTATCGTTAAATTAACGGGAATATCCTTTAAAAGCGTGGTATCATTAATAGGGAAATCAGGATTTGAAGGCGTATAAATAACTGGCTCCCAACCGAACTCTCTGAAATATTTACTAAATTTTAACCAACGTTGCACGCCTGCACCACCAGTAGGAGGCCAATAATAAGTTATGATGAGTACTTTTTTCACTATTTAATTAACTTAAAACGCTTAAATAATTTATTGATTTCGTTAATAGTATTTAACCTGATATTTAAAATTGAAAACACAAGAACAACAACACTTGAACCAATAATAGCTTTAATAAAGGGATGTAACGTTTGAGGAATAATGAAAATTAACGAAAGACAAAAACAGGTACAACTAAAAATGTATACAGTATGTTTTGAAAATGGTTGCATTTTAAATCGAATTAAAATATAAATATATTTTAAAATATTAAACGAGCCAATCGCTATTAATGTAGCATAGGCAGCCCCGGCAATACCAAGCGGTTCAATTAATAAATAATTACAAATTAGAGAGATAGCAAATAGTATAAATAAAAATGCGGATGTTGCAAAGTACTTGTGCGACATTAACATAACGGATGAGTTAACGCCAGTAACTAAATTTAACAAAGAAGAAACAGATATAATATAAAAAGCGATTTTACCTTGCTCATATTCCTTTGGTAAAAACATAAATATGAGATCAATGCTTGCCCATAATAAACAAAACAACAAAGCCCCCACAAAAAACATATATCGACTGCTCATTTCATAAATTTTTTCAACTTCAGCTATATCCTTTATGTTCCATGCGTGAGCGATTTTGGGTTGTGCTATGCGTTCCAGACTATTAAATGGGATTTCCATAATAGCACACATCATTGCGCTGGTAGCATATATACCAACTAAGTTTTCACTTAAAAAATGGCCGATTAATAATTGGTCAATAAATTTTATTCCAAGCGAAGCAAAGGCTGTAAACATCATTAGAAAACCAAATAAAAGAATTTCCTTTTTATGTAAAGATTTAAAAAATGACCAATTAATTTTGAACGAAACCGCATTCAATTTATACAAATACCCGAATAACAAGAGTAGCTGTAAAAGAAAAATTCCAACATACAAAACAACAAATGCATCTTTAGTAATAAGGTTATAATGAAAAATAATAACCAATATTAATTGACACACTCTCGTAAAAATATCAGTTAAAAAAACAGTAAAGGTTGTTTTTAATAATGAAGAGGCATAAATTGTATAAACTGATATAAGTGATAGTATATAACCAAAACAAATAGCAATGGTAAAATAATGTGGAAATTCAGGTGATTTTTGATAATAATCAATAAAAAAAGCTTTATTAAGATACAAACATAATCCAATAATAAATGCACCAGCAGAAGCTATTAATAATAAAAGTGCAAAAAAGCCATGATGATTATTAGAGTCATTTTTAAATTTTGGAAAAAAACGCATTGTAATACTCCCAACACCTAATGGCATTAAAGTAGCTGTTAGCCAGCCAAACGAATACAAAAGTCTTATTAAGCCAATATCATTTGATGAAATTAAATGAGGTTGAATATAAATGATTAAAAAACCAAGAGCAGCACCTATATAACTTAATAGGCTATTATTAATACTTTGTTTTTTTATTTCACCCACTTAATACTTATTTCTTTTTAAAAATCACAAACTCCGTTGTAGGGCTTTCATTACTGTTATTTACAAGAAGCATTTCTATAGGATACATTAAAGGACCAATAACATTTCCCATAAAAGGCATAACGTATAAAAAGTTTTCGAGTAAATACCAGTGAGCTTTTAATAATGGATTTTTTGAATCAATAGGGGCATTGGTTAAATACATAAATGGTTTAAAAGTTATGACTTCAAAACCATTATTTGCAAATACATCCAATAAATATTTTTTTGAACGAGATACCTGGCTTTCACCTCGTTTAGTATCTTGATTCAAGAAATTATCTGAATAAACAAAATAACCATCTTTTGCAGTAATAGATGCAATGTTTTTTACTGCCTGTTCAAAACGAGTATCATCAACTATGTGAAATAATACATCCATTGATGATATTAAATCATATTGAGAAAACTGATTACTATTATTAAAATTTATGTCACCAATATCAGATTGAAAAAAATGATGAATTGGAAAAGTCTTCTTTAAGTTTTCTACCGAAGTAGGTGTAATATCAACGCCTGTAATTTTAGTTGCTCCTAATTCGTGCCAAGCTTGTATATAAAAACCTGTACCAGAGCCAATATCAAGTACATTTGAATTTTTAATATTTAGATTTAGTTTTGTTAATTGGCTCAAAAACACATTTTTTCGAACTTTATAGGCCCATTTATTGAAAGATTGTCCTAATTTTTTAAATCCTACACCTTCTAG
>JAYSTR010000065.1:0-12866 GCA_043719555.1 Bacteroidota bacterium
GTTATGTATAATTCTATTTGTTTTTTTAATATTTAAAAATTAATAAGAAAATTATGTTAAACAAAATCATTGATTTTTCCATTAGGAATAAACTCATTATAGGACTTTTTGTAATTGCACTAATTGGTTATGGTACTTATGAAGTAACAAGGTTGCCAATTGATGCTGTTCCAGACATTACTAATAATCAAGTTCAGGTTATTACACTTGCACCTTCATTTGGAGCTACTGATATTGAAAGATTAGTAACTTTTCCAATTGAACAAGCGAACAATAATATTTCTGGATTAAAAGAGCTTAGAAGCTTTTCTCGTTTTGGGTTATCAATCGTAACTATTGTATTTGATGACGAAACAGATGTTTATTGGGCTAGGCAGCAAGTAGCAGAACGTTTACAAAAAATACAATCGCAAATTCCGCAAGGTATCGGTACACCAGAATTAGGTCCAGTATCTACTGGATTAGGAGAAATATACCAATATGTTGTTCGACCTAAAGAAGGTTTTGAAAATAAATATGATGCAACTGCTTTACGAACGATACAAGATTGGTTAGTCAAAAGGCAATTACTTGGTGTTAGAGGTGTTGCGGAAGTCAGTAGTTTTGGAGGAAAGCTTAAACAATATGAAGTAGCAATTAATCCAAATAAACTACAATCGTATAATATAACTATTCATGATGTTTTTACTGCACTCGAAAAAAACAATCAAAATACAGGAGGAACTTATATAGAAAAGGGTCCAACGGTTTTATTTATTAGAAGTGAAGGATTAATTAGTAGTGTATCTGATATTGAAAATATTTCTATTAAAGCTACTACTAATGGAACACCTTTATTTATAAGAGATGTGGCTGATGTTAAAATAGGTTACGCAACACGTTATGGTGCTATGTGTTATAATGATAAAGGTGAAGTATCAGGGGCAGTAGTAATGATGCTTAAAGGTGCCAACAGTAGCGATGTAATTAAAAATGTAAAAGAACGAGTATTACAAATACAAAAAACTTTGCCCGAAGGCGTTGTGATAGAACCATTTTTAGATAGAACAAAAATGGTGAATAACGCCATAGGAACAGTTGAGCAAAACTTAATGGAAGGTGCTTTAATTGTAATTTTTGTTTTAGTTTTATTTTTAGGAAATTTTAGAGCAGGATTATTAGTTGCTTCTGTGATTCCTTTAGCGATGCTATTTGCTATTATTTTAATGAATGCGTTTGGAGTGAGTGGAAATTTAATGAGCCTAGGTGCATTAGATTTCGGTTTGATTGTGGATGGCGCTGTTATTATTGTGGAGGCAGCCATGCATCAACTCACGCATGGTAAAAAATTTAAAGACATTAATCAATTAAATCAGGAGCAGATGGATGCGGAAGTAAACCAATCTGCTAGCAAAATGATGAATAGTGCAGTGTTTGGACAAATTATTATTTTAGTGGTTTACTTACCTATTTTTACTTTACAAGGTATTGAAGGAAAAATGTTTAAGCCAATGGCAAAGACTGTAGCCTTTGCTTTAATGGGAGCTTTTATTCTATCCTTAACTTATATACCCATGATGAGTGCTTTATTTTTAAGTAAGAAAACAAAACATAAAGCAAATATTTCAGATAAAATAATGATACATGTAGAAATGGTTTATCAGAATGCTTTAGCTAAAGTATTGCATTATCCTAAATTAATTATTTCTGTTGTTGTGTTGTTATTTATTACAGCAATATTTACGTTAACTACTTTGGGAGGAGAATTTATTCCTGCATTAGAAGAAGGTGATTTTGCCTTAGAAATGAGAGTATTACCTGGAAGTAATTTAAATACAACTTTGGAAAGTGCAACAAAAGCATCAGCTATTTTGCGGAAAAAATTCCCTGAAGTCATTAAAGTTGTTACAAAAATTGGTAGTGGCGAAGTGCCAACAGATCCTATGCCTATTGATGCAGCAGACGTAATGGTTATTTTAAAAGATAAATCGGAATGGACATCGGCAAAAACATTTAATGAATTAGGAGAAAAAATGGGAAAAGAACTAGAAGTTGTTTTAGGGACAACTTTTAGTTTTCAATTTCCTGTGCAAATGCGTTTTAATGAATTAATGACAGGTGCTAAACAAGATGTGGTGTGTAAAATTTTTGGAGAAAACTTAGATACACTTGCTATTTATTCTGAAAAATTAGGAGCACTTGTAAGTAAAGTGGAAGGCGCAAAAAGTTTGTATTTAGAGCCAGTAACCGGTATGCCCGAAATTATTATTAATTATAATAGACCAGCTATCGCTCAATATAATTTAAATATTGTTGATATTAATAAAATAGTGAATACAGCTTTTGCTGGCCAAACTACAGGCTTATTATTTGAAGGTGAAAAACGATTTGATGTAGTAGTTCGTTTAAACTCTGATAAACGAAAAGATATAGAGGACATTAAAAATTTATTAGTTCCTACGCCTCAAGGTACTCAAATTCCTTTATATCAATTGGCCGATGTTTTTATAAAAAATGGTCCAAATCAAATACAGCGAGAGGATGCTAAACGACGTATTGTGGTTGGTTTTAATGTTAGAGGAAGAGATGTGCAAAGTATTGTTAATGAATTGCAAACTAAAGTTGATAAGCATATTAAATTTCCTTCGGGATATTATGTTACCTATGGAGGAGCTTTCGAAAATTTAAATGCTGCCAAACAACGTTTAATGATTGCCGTTCCAGTATCATTAGTAATGATTTTTATTTTACTATTTTTTGCATTTAATTCGGTTAAACAAGGCTTATTAATTTATTCAGCGATCCCTTTATCAGCTATTGGCGGTATTTTCTTTTTAGCATTGCGAGGAATGCCCTTTAGTATTAGTGCAGGCGTTGGCTTTATTGCATTATTTGGGGTAGCGGTTTTAAATGGCATTGTATTAATTGCTGAATTTAATCGACTCAAAAACGAAGGCTTAACAGATTTAGAACGAATTGTGCTAATGGGAACAAAAGTACGTTTAAGGCCTGTGTTGATGACTGCCTTTGTTGCATCTTTAGGCTTTTTACCCATGGCATTAAGTAATGGAGCAGGAGCAGAGGTTCAACGCCCATTAGCAACAGTTGTAATAGGTGGATTAATGATTGCAACTTTTCTAACTTTATTTGTTTTACCTATTTTATATATTGTTTTCGAAAAAGGAGTTAAGGTGAAACCAAATGTATCTGTTGGATTAGTAGTTTGTTTTGGATTATTTGCATTTTCGGCAAAGGCGCAAACTCCTATTAATTTACAAGCAGCAATCGATACCGCTTTAAAAAATAACTTATCTATTAAAAACGAAAAATTAAAATCAGATTATCAAAAAAAGATTATTAAGACGTCTGCATCTATCCCTCAAGCGAATGTGTTTGGAGAATATGGACAAATTAATAGCGCTTATGCCGATAACCGTTTGGGAATTTCGCAAGGATTTAATTTTCCTACTGTTTATGTTAATCAAAAGCATTTATTAAATGAAGAGTGGAAAACCTCTATTTTAAATATATCATTAAAAGAAGCTGAAACTAAAAAACTGGTTCGTCAAGTTTTTTTCACTTACTTGTATTTAAAAAATAAAGAACAATTATTACTTAAAAATGATAGTATTTATATTAAGTTTTTAGAAAAAGCTAATTTAAAGTTTTCGAAAGGAGAAAGTAATATTCTAGAAAAAACAACTGCTGAATCACAACGAGGAAATATTGCGATGCAATTAAAACAGTTGCAACAAGATATAGAGATTACACAGTTAGAATTTAATTTGTTACTAAATACTTCAACTAGGCTTATTCCAAATGAAATCAACATAAAGCTTAGCCTTGAAGTTAATATAGATAGTACCGTGGTAAATCAGCATCCTTTTTTAAAAATAGCTGAGCAACAAAAAAAGACGGCTATGATTAATTGCCAATTAGAAAAATCTAAATTGTTGCCTGATTTAAATATTGGTTATTATAATATGACAATGAAGGGTTCTGGCTCAGACAATATTGTTTATTCGTCTTCAACTAGATTTCAGTCAGTTCAATTAGGCATTGGTATTCCGTTATTTTTTGGAGCACAAAAAGCTAAAATAAATGCTGCTAAAATAAATGAAAGTATTTTCGAAAATTCATATCTCCAAGAAAAAAAAATACTGCAAAGTCATTATCAATCATTGTTAAGTCAGTATGAAACAAGTGTTGCAGCCGTTAATTATTATGAAAATACTGCATTAAAAAACGCACAACTCATTTTTGAAACTGCCAATAAACAATTTGCTAATGGAGATATAAATTATTTGGAATGGGTGATGTTGACCAATCAAGCCATTGGCATTCAATCTAGCTATTTAGATGCTGTTAAGAATTTAAATGAATCAATTATTCAAATCAATTATTTAATTACAAAATAAAATTACTATGAAAAATATTATCATTTTCCTTTTGGGAATAATTACTCTTTCCTCTTGTGGAAGCCATAAAACAGAAGAAACAGAAGCCGCAACTGTTATTGAAACTAGCGTATTATTAACTGATGCACAATTTAAAAGTGCAGGAATTCAAACCGGTAAAACAGAACAAAGAGAAATCTCTACTACCTTAAAATTGAATGGTAAAATTGATGTACCACCACAAAATATGGTTTCGGTTAGTACCCCATTTGGTGGTTTTTTAAAATCGACGAAACTTTTACCAGGAATGCATGTGAGAAAAGGCGAAATAGTTGCTAGTATGGAAGATCAACAATATATTCAGTTGCAACAAGACTTTTTAACTGCAAAATCTAAATTAAGCTATGCTGAAAATGAATTCAATCGTCAAAAAGAATTGAATCAAAGTAAAGCAAGTAGTGATAAGATTTTTCAGCAAGCCGAAATGGATTACAAAACACAAAAAATAGCAGTAAGTGCGTTGTCAGAAAAATTGCATCTTATTAATATTAATCCTGAAGCCTTAAATGAATCTAATTTATCAAGATTGATTAATGTGTATTCAACAATTGATGGTTTTGTTTCTAAAGTAAATGTAAATATTGGAAAATATGTGAATCCATCAGATGTCATGTTTGAGTTAATTAATCCAGAGGATATACATTTGAATTTAAAAGTGTATGAAAAAGATTTAGAAAAGTTGGCGATTGGTCAAAAATTGTTGGCCTATAATAATAATCAGCCTGATAAAAAGCATCCGTGCGAAATTATTTTAATTAGTCAAGATTTATCATCGGATAGGAGTGCAGAAGTGCATTGTCATTTTGAAGATTATGACAAATCTTTATTTCCTGGTATGTATATGAATGCTGAAATTGAACTTAAAACAAATCACGCATCAACTATTAACAAAGATGCCGTAGTTAGTTATGAAGGAAAGGATTATGTGTTTATTTCAAAAAATAATCATCACTATGATTTGGTAGAAATTAAAAAAGGAAATTCGGAAAATAATTTTTTGGAAATAGAGTCGGTGGATAAAAAAGATATTTCTGATGCTAAAATTGTAATTAAGGGTGCGTATAACCTTTTAATGCAATTAAAAAACAAGTCAGAAGAGTAAATATTCTAATAAAAAAAGTATATTTAAATTTGTTATAAAGTTTAAAATACATGGCCCAAGTTATTCCTTTTAAAGCAATTCGCCCCGAAAACGATAAAGTTCACTTAGTGGCTTCGCGTTCGGTAGATGGTTACAATCCGGCTGAGTTGCGCGAAAAATTAGCAGGTAATCCGTACTCGTTTTTACACGTAATTAATCCAGATTATGAAGATGGTATAAAAACGAAACCTGGTTCGAAAGAACGTTTACAAAAGGTTAAAAATCATTTTAAAAAATTTGTCCGCGAAAAAATTTTTAAAAAAGATGAAAATCCTTGTTATTATTTATATCGTCAGGTTAAAAATGATGATGAGTTCGTAGGCATAATTGCATGTACAAGTATTGATGATTATGTAAATGGCGTTATTAAAATTCATGAACAAACTATTACACAGCGCGAAGAAAAATTAAAAGATTATTTGGATGTGTGTGAGTTTAATGCAGAGCCTGTGTTGTTTTGTTATCCAAATGATGAAACGATAGATGCATTATCTTTGGAGATATCTAAAACTCGTCCTGATTATGATTTTTCTACAACAGATAAAGTGCGACATACAGTTTGGGTAATAGATAGTAAAACTAAAGTTAGTCAAATAGCTGCTCGTTTTTCAGCTATTCCAAATATTTATATTGCTGATGGACATCATCGTTCTGCGTCTTCAACGTTACTTGGTAAATTACGCAGAAGTGGTAATAAAAAATATACTGGAACCGAGGCTTATAATTATTATTTAGGTGTTTTCTTTCCCGAAAATCAATTAAAAATTTATGATTACAATCGAGTTATAAAAGATTTAAATGGATTAAGCGTTGATGAAATTTTATTAAAGTTGAAACAATATTTTACTATTACTAAAATTAATGATTCAAATTTTAAATCCTCTCAAAAGCATAACCTATCTATGTATGTAGATAATAGTTGGTATTTATTACAAGCTAAGGATAGTATTTATAATTCCGAAGATCCTATAGATAGCTTGGATTCAGCAATACTTACTAAATATGTGTTATCACCTATTTTTGATATTCACGATTTAAAAACGGATAAACGTATAGGATTTGTTCCAGGAGTAAGAGGTAGTGAAGCTTTAAAAAAACAAGTGGATGAAGGTCGTGCAGCTATTGCTTTTGGGTTATATCCAGTTACAATGAAACACTTAAAATGGATAGCAGACACTAATAATATTATGCCGCCAAAAAGCACTTGGGTGGAACCTAAAATGCGCAGCGGGTTATTAATTTATAGTATAGAAGAATAATTTTAATACGATGATTAAGCAAAATTTATTAACCATAAAAAATGAATTGCCTAACTCAGTAACATTAATTGCGGTTTCTAAAACCAAACCAAACTCTATGTTAATGGAGGCTTATGATGCAGGTCAGCGTGAGTTTGGCGAAAATTATGTTCAAGAACTTGTAGATAAATATAACACTTTACCCAAAGATATTAATTGGCATTTTATAGGGCATTTGCAAAGCAACAAAGTTAAATTTATAGCACCATTTGTAAGTTTAATTCATGGAGTTGATAGTTTAAGTTTATTAAAAGAGATTAATAAACAGGGTTTAAAAAACAACAGGATTATACATTGTTTACTTCAACTTTATATTGCTAAAGAAGACACGAAGTTTGGGTTATCTTTTGATGTAGTTGATGAACTTTTTAAATCTTCAGAATTTTTAAGCTTTAAAAACATTGCGATTCAAGGTTTTATGGCAATGGCTTCAAATACTACTGATAATCAAGTAATCAGCAATGAATTTGAAGGTTTAAGAAATTACGTTCAAAAATATCCACAATACAAAACGTATAGTTTTGGTATGAGTAGCGATTATAAATTGGCTATAAGCTATGGTAGCACTATGATTAGAGTAGGAAGTAGTATTTTTGGTAACCGTTAATTTTTAACTTAATTTTATCGGAATATTGATTATAAAATCAGCTTAAAAATGGTTAATTTTAGACACTTTAATTATAAATATTAAGTTTTAGCATACATGTCAGTTTACGATAAATATAAAGCCGTTATTGGTTTAGAGTGCCATATACAATTGTTAACCAAAACAAAAATGTACAGTAATGATATTGCAGAGTATGGTGCTATGCCAAATACGAATGTAAGTGTTGTATCATTGGGCCATCCTGGTACTTTACCAAAAGTAAATAAAAGAGCTATTGAGTTTGCTGTAAAATTAGGTATAGCAACGCATTCAAATATTCGCGAAGAAAATCAGTTTGCTCGTAAAAACTATTTTTATGCAGATTTACCAAAAGGATATCAAATAACTCAGGATAAAACGCCTATTTGTAATGGAGGCTTTGTTCCTATTAAATTAAAAGATGGTACCGAAAGAAGTATTAATCTGACTCGTATTCATATGGAAGAAGATGCTGGAAAAAGTATGCACGATATTGATCCATTTGAATCATTAATTGATATTAACAGAGCAGGAACTCCTTTATTAGAAATTGTTACTGAGCCTGATTTTACTGGCGGAGAAGATGCTTATGCATATTTGACTGAAGTACGAAAGTTAGTTCGTTACCTTGATATTTGTGATGGTAATATGGAAGAAGGTTCATTACGTTGCGATGCGAACATTTCTGTAATGTTATTAGATGCGAAAGAGTTTGGAAAAAAAGTTGAAGTAAAAAACATGAACTCTTTCCGTAACGTGCAACGTGCTATCGATTTCGAAATTAAACGTCAGATTGATTTAATTGAAAGTGGTGAATTAATTGCGGGTGAAACACGAAGTTTTGATGCGGTTAATGGCTCTACCTTCGCACTGCGTAGTAAGGAAAACGCGAATGATTATCGTTATTTTCCTGAGCCCGATTTACAGCCTATATACATTACTCAAGATTATATTGAAAGCATTAGAGCAACAATGCCTGAGTTGCCAAATGAATTGTTTAATAAATTTACTAAGCAATTTGGGTTGTCTGAATACGATGCTTATAACTTAACCGATTTAAAAGGATTAGCACTTTATTTTAATGAGTTAGTACAATACACTAAAAACTATAAAGCCGCGGCTAACTGGATGATGGGAAGCATTAAGTCGTATTTAAATGAAAACGCTTTAATTATTGAGCAGTTCACGGTTACTCCAAAAGCGATCGCTGAAATTATAGCATTAATTGATGAAAATAAAATTAGTAACGCATCAGCCACTCAAAAATTATTTCCAGAGTTAATGTTACATCCAACCGAAGCGCCATTAAGTATTGCTACTCGTTTAGATATTTTACAAAGCAATGATAATAGTGCTTTAGAAGCAATGGTGAATGAAGCTTTAGGTAAATATCCTGAAAAAATCATTGAGTACAAAAACGGAAAAACTAATTTATTGGGGTTATTTGTTGGTGAAGTTATGAAATTAGGAAAAGGTAAAGCTGATCCTAAAATGGCGAATCAATTAGTAAAAGAAGCTTTAGAAAAGTAATTTTATTTTTTAAGTTATGCTAATGTATCAATTAAAACCTGATATGATTTTAACTCGTTAAAGTTGGCTACGTGTAATTTATAATATTGCAATAAGCCTTCTAGAATGTTTTTTTTATCTTCTTTATTAAAAATAATTTGCTGACTAATTGTTTGTTTAAATAATTCAGATAAAAGTTTTGATTTATGTTTGTCAAATCCAAAAGGATAATTTTGACTAGCCGATGTGAATTTTCCATCAGTAGTATTAAAGTACGGAGTTAATTCACTAAAATTATTTAAAGGATAAAACCCTAAATATTTTGAAAATTCAAATAAAAAATACACATGAATACTCGTATAGTTTTCATGTGATTCATCTAGCCATTTAAAAATATTAATTAAAAAATCAAATAAGTTTTCGTTAGGAGATTGATCTTTTAAGCATTTTAACATCACTTCATTTATAAATTGTGAAATGCATAATTTATAAATATTTGAATTGATATTTTGGTATAAATAATTACATTTGGTTTCAATCAGTTGGTGTAAATCTTTATTTTCCTTGTATTTAAAGGTAACATCAAGTTGCGTTAATGGTAAAAATAAAGTGGCATTTTGCTTAGTTTTTTTTGAAGTACCAATAATTTGATGCAAATTAATTAATCCAAATTCTTTGGTATAAATTTTAGAAATAACTTTATTATCAGCGTACTTTATGTTTTGTATAACAATACACTGTGTACTATGTAACATTAATTTACAATTAGTAATTTAGTTAATGCGGATTTATCTCCACTTGCACTTGCACAGTGAATAATATATATGCCACTTGCTGCACGTTTACCTTCAAAATTTTGTAAATTCCATTCTATGCGTCCACCGGTAGAAGTTGTTTGCCACACTAAATTCCCTGCAACATCTGTAATTTTAACATTAGCTTCATCAATTAATCCAGTAATATAAACGTTGCCTTGAAATCCTGGACGGATAGGGTTAGGGAATGCATGCACATTAGTAAACTCTTCAAATCCTTTAATGTTTTTTGTTTTAAATGATTGAATGCCTAATTCATGTCCTATAAACACATCTCCCGAAACATCATCAAATACAATGTCATTGATATAATTTGAATATAGAGGACTGTTATCGGTTGTAAAATGGAATATTTCTTTTTGGCCATCAGGAGATAAACAATAAACGCCAGATGATGATGTTCCAACCCATTTTTGATTAATACCATCAACGGCAATAGTTCTAATAATGTCATTTTCAAGTAATATTTTCACTTGCCCATCACTATCAATTAATATTTGTTTACTATCCCAATTTGCGCTAGTAAAAACTGCTTCTGGATTATTAAATACAGTAATCCCTTTTCCTGTACCAACCCAAATTTTCCCATCAACATCTTCTATCATCGAGTAAATATCATTTGTAGGTAATGCACCTGAGCCAATATCAGTATTAATAATTTTTGTATTTTGATTTAATATAGGTTGATTTAATGCAGTAGTTGGATTAAAAACCATCATTCCTGCACCACGAGCAATAATTATCCATACTTGATTACTTTTATCAATCAAAATTCTTCCCGCTTGAGGGTTGATGGTTTGTGCAAAAGGAAAATCAAATTTAGTCCAAGTATTGTCTTTTTTCTTAATATTTAAAAAGGATTTATTTAAACTTGATACAGCCCATAAGTTTGATTCTTTATCAAAAGCAACACCACCAATTCTTGTATCAGATACTGATCCATAAGCCGCAGAGAGAGTACTATTATTATAATTGTGAATCTTTGTTATGTTGTTACCATTTAATTCAACTATACCTGGACCCCAACAGCCAAATACAGAATGATTCTTATCGTTTGGGTCAACGGCAACACAGGTAATATCATAAACTTGGGGAGTATTTAATTTTGTCCATTCGTTATTTTGAAAAACGTGCGCAAAAGGTTGTTGGTATTGATTATTCCAAAGGTCACCTAAATCAGTAGGAGCCATATACAAAAGACCATCATTAATAGCCATTTCATTTACTAAGTTTGTTTCAGGACCATTAAATGTAATTTTTTCGGCGGGTGCAGGATATGAACCTTTTGTTTTTACTAAACCATATCTACCATCAGCAATCCAATAATTGGCATTCGAATCATAAAATACATCATTCACAATTGCACCACTATTTTCAAATTGGTATGAAGAAATATAATCAATTCCTATTCCATTTTCTTTTATAACCCTTACTCCCCATTGATCATTTACAAATAATAGTCCGTTTTTAGTATAATTATATAGTTTTTTATTTTCTGATCCTGATATATATGGATATTTAATCCAACCGGTTTGCGTTAATTGATATACAGTATCTTTAAATGATTGATTGCTTTTTATTCTTTCTGAATAGTTAGTAGTAATAACACCATTAAAATTGATAATAGAATTATATGGTCCTGCCGCATTACCAATATTTAATAATTTCCAGTTTTGATAAAAAGATAAATTACTTTGGAGATTACCATAAAAAACACCATTTTTAGTTGCTGCAAAAAGAGCAGTATCATTTTGAGTTACTTCAAATACTTCATAATTTGAAGTTGCAGTACCCACTATATAAGTGTCTTTAATTTCGTTTTTTTCGATATCTAGTTTTATGATACCAAATCCACAAGCAACATAAGCTATACTGCCGTTGAAAAATATTTCGTTGAGGGTTTTTTTACCTTGAATCGATTTTCTTTTAATATCAGATATATTAATAATTTGTCCACTAGGTTTAATTATATCAATATTGGCATTATTATACAAAACAAATAAATCATTAGTAGTTTCGTTTACTTTTATCAGTTTGATGCCTACGTCAGATAGCCCATTTATTTTAGTGTATTTTTCAGTACTATTATCGCTTGTATTATATTTTCCTAGCCCATTTCCATTTGATACATATACAATATCACCAACCTTAGCAACACTATTTGCATTGTTATAGGATAAATGGTCAGTCCATTCATTTATTTTTGATTGAGCGAATAGTTGGTTTCCTATCAACAAAAAATAAATAAAAATTAAGTATAATTGTTTCATTAATATTAAACGTAGTATTTAAATTATTATTGTAATTTTCGTCTATAAATTTAATATTTATATTTGCAGTTACAAATAGGCTTTGTAGTACAATGGATAGTATTTGGGTTTCCGAAGCCTACGATCTAGGTTCGATTCCTAGCAAAGCCACAAATGTTTAGTACATCTGATTTTTTTAAAATTGCAGCTTTAAATGTAGTAATCTCTTTTATTAGTTTTATTTAAACTAAAACTCGCAAAATGAAAAAAATCTTAATTATTGTATTCTTTAATACGTATCTCTTTTTAAACGCTCAAACATTTTTAGTTGGGCATATGAGCATCAATTTTAAAGATGTTAGTAGAACCTCTTCTGGTTATACTATTTCGGGCGGAATAACCACTAATACTGCATCCGGACGAACAATAGGAAGCGAAGTGTATTATCCTGCTTTGGTTGCAGGAAACAATGTTGCTGTTGCAAGTGGCTCTTTTCCAGTAGTAGTTTTTGGTCATGGCTTTGTAATGACTTACGATAATTATGATAATATTTATAACCGATTAGCTGCTTTAGGCTATATTGTTATTTTACCACGTACAGAAGGTAGTTTTTCTCCAACACATTCTGAATTTGGTGCTGATATAAAATATTTGGCAACAGCAGGTATGGGATTAAACACAATTACCTCACCATCATTAACTATATTTAATGGAAAGGTTCTGCAAAAATCAGCTATCGGAGGTCATTCAATGGGAGCAGGAAGCTCATTTATTGGAGCTGAGTCAAATTCTT
>JAYSTR010000066.1:0-1995 GCA_043719555.1 Bacteroidota bacterium
AGATTTTGACGAAAAGGTTCAGGATACAATAAATCGTTATCAATCATTTGATGAAGTAACTCAAGTGTTAAATGATGCGCGCGAAATAGGTTACACATCTATAAATTTTGATTTAGTGTATGGCTTACCTTATCAAACGATAGATACAATCAAAGATACCATTACAAAAATTATTTCTTTAAAACCTGAACGTATTGCTTTTTATAGTTATGCTCACGTTCCTTGGTTAAAACCTGGACAGCGTAAGTATTCTGAAAAAGACTTACCTGAAGATTCATATAAGCGTAGTTTGTATCAAGCAGGAAAGGACTTATTTATAGAAGCAAATTATTTAGATATTGGAATGGATCATTTTGCTTTACCTAATGACGAATTATTTAAAGCGTTTAAAAATGGGAAGCTTCATCGTAACTTTATGGGTTATACAACTAACGAAACTAAATTGTTAGTTGGTTTAGGATGCTCTTCTATTAGTGATAGTTGGGATGGATTTTCTCAAAACATTAAAACTGTTGAGGAGTATCAAAACGTAGTAAACGAAGGCCATTTTCCTATATTCAAAGGACATTCATTAACTACGGAAGATTTGCATATCCGCCAACATATTTTAGATATTATGTGCAAACACCAAACAACATTTGATGATAATTTTTGTGATACTGTAAATTTAAATATGATAAAAAATAAGTTAACTGATTTATTAGAAGATAAATTAATTGCAGTTAATGGAAATACAATTGAAGTGTTACCAGAAGGTCAAGGTTTTTTGCGAAATATTTGTTTAGCTTTTGATAAACGTTATTGGAGTAAAGCAGCATCTACAAATGTTTTTAGTACAACAGCATAATTATGAAACATGATATACAAAATATAGAGGATGTGAAATTAATGGTGAATACCTTTTATGATCGTATTCAAAAAAATGAAATTCTTGGACCAATTTTCGAAGAAAGAATAGGGCATAAGTGGCCCGAACATTTGGAGAAAATGTATCGTTTTTGGCAAACTATTTTGTTTGATGAACATACTTATAATGGCGCGCCTTTCCCACCTCATGCTCTTATGCCAATCGACGAAAGTCATTTTATTATTTGGGTAAAAACATTTACATCTACTGTAGATGATTTGTTTATAGGTGATGTTGCAGAAGAAGCTAAAAAACGAGGCTCTTTAATGGCCGCACTTTTTAACTCTAAATTAGAGTTTTTTAAAAAGCACGATCTATAATTTTCTAATATGACTAAAGTCATTTTTTTTTAAATATTTTTTATATAAATTAGTTTAAAACTGATTGTATGATAAATAAAGATAATGAGTGGGAAGAGTTGTACGTTTACGCAAAGGGATTGTTTGATGCTCATAAAAGCATTGAGAGCATTGAAGCTAAACTTAATACAAAAACTGATAATCATTTATTAGTTAGTGAAATAATATCACAACTTAAGAAAATTCAGCACGCTGTTAATGCAAAAAATGGAAGAGCTAAATTAGGTTTTGGTGCTATGTTTTTAGTGCTAGGTTTTGTAATTACAGTTTTTAACTTTCACACCAATCAATCATTTACCATCGTCATGTATAGTTTTACAACAATAGGTTTAGTGTTGTTGTTTTGGGGATTGTATGATATAATAGGCTAACATAATTATTTAAAATTCTGCATTTCAAATAGTTTTTTGTAGATACCATTATTCGTTAATAAGTTTTGATGCGTTCCTCGTTCTGCTAATTCTCCGTTATTTATCACAATAATTTCATCAGCATTCATAATCGTACTTAAACGATGAGCAATTACAATACTCGTTCTGTTTTTCATTAAGTTATTTAACGCGTCCTGCACTAAGCGTTCGCTTTCAGTATCTAATGCACTGGTAGCTTCATCTAAAATTAAAATAGGTGGATTTTTTAAAATTGCACGTGCAATAGATACTGAAAGCGAACGCTTAGTGCAGGACGCGTTAAATAACTTAATGAAAAACAGAACGAGTATTGTAATTG
>JAYSTR010000067.1:0-4943 GCA_043719555.1 Bacteroidota bacterium
AATTTTTTCGTAGTGACGTAATCCTGTACCTGCTGGTATTAAATGACCAACAATAACGTTTTCTTTTAAGCCTTGTAACGTATCTATTTTTCCGTGTACTGCTGCTTCGTTTAATACTTTTGTTGTTTCTTGGAACGATGCCGCAGAAATCCAACTCTTAGTTTGTAACGATGCACGAGTAATACCTTGTAATATTGGCGTTGCTGTTGCAGGAACTGCATCACGAGCTTCAACTAATTTTAAATCTTTACGACGTAAAACAGAGTTCTCATCACGCATTTTACGTGCTGTAACAATTTGTCCACGTTTCAAGTTTTCAGAATCGCCTGGCTCAACAACTACTTTTTTACCATATAACTCATCGTTCTCAGTCATAAAATCAATTTTATTGATTAACTGTAACTCTAAGAATGTAGTATCACCTGGATCTTCAATTTGAACTTTACGCATCATTTGACGAACGATTGTTTCGAAATGCTTATCATTCAATTTTTGTCCTTGTAAACGGTAAACCTCTTGAATCTCATTTACTAAGTATTCTTGAACCGCTGTTGGGCCTTTAATAGATAAAATATCACCAGGAGAAACCGCTCCATCAGATAATTGCTCACCTGCTTTCACGAAATCGTTTTCTTGAACTAAAATATGTTTAGATAAAGATACTAAGTAACGACGTTGCTCGCCTGTTTTAGCTTCAACAACTACTTCACGATTACCACGTTTAATTTTACCAAATGTAACAATACCATCAATTTCTGATACTACTGCAGGATTACTTGGGTTACGTGCTTCGAATAACTCAGTTACACGAGGTAAACCACCTGTAATATCTCCTGTTTTACCTGTAACACGAGGTATCTTAACTAATATCTGACCTGGTTCAATTTTCGCACCTTCGTTAACGATGATGTGAGCACTAACTGGTAAGTTGTATGATTTTAAAGCTTCACCTTTTTTATCAGCAATGCGAATTACTGGCGACAACATTTTGTCTTTAGATTCGATAATTACTTTTTCGCGGAAACCTGTTTGTTCATCAGATTCTTCACGGAAAGTTACATTTTCTTTAATGCTTTCAAATTCAACTGTACCAGCAAATTCAGAAACAATAACTGCGTTATATGGATCCCAATCACAAATTACATCGCCTTTTTTCACTTTCGCGCCTGGCTTAATGTATAATTGTGAACCGTAAGGAATGTTACCAGTTGTTAATGTAATACCAGTGTTAGCATCAGCAATACGAACCTCAGTTGTACGACCAATAACTACATTAGCTTTAGTGCCATCTTGGTTAACACGCTCAACCGTACGTAATTCATCTATTTCAGCAACACCATCGTATTTAGCTATGTAGCTAGAAGATGCTGCCGTGTTTGATGCTGTACCACCAACGTGGAACGTACGTAATGTTAACTGTGTACCAGGCTCACCAATTGATTGAGCTGCAATTACACCAACGGCTTCACCTAATTGAACTAAACGTCCATTAGATAAGTTACGTCCGTAACATTTAGAACATACACCTAATTTAGATTCACACGTTAATACCGAACGAATTTCAACTGTTTCAATTGGAGATGCTTCAACAACATCAGCAATATCTTCAGTAATCATTTCACCACCATTAACAATTAAGTCGCCAGTTGTTGGATGATACACATCATTAACAGCAATACGACCTAATAAACGATCACGTAATGTTTCAACAACATCATCATTGTTTTTCAATGCAATAGCAGTTAAGCCACGCAATGTTCCACAGTCCTCTTCGTTAATAATTACATCCTGTGCAACGTCAACTAAACGACGAGTTAAATAACCAGCATCAGCTGTTTTTAACGCCGTATCCGCTAAACCTTTACGAGCACCGTGAGTAGAAATAAAGTATTCTAAAATCGATAAACCTTCACGGAAGTTTGATAATACAGGGTTCTCAATAATTGAAGCTGTAGTATCACCCGCTTTTTGAGGCTTAGCCATCAAACCACGCATTCCACTTAACTGTTTAATTTGTTCCTTAGATCCACGAGCACCAGAATCAAGCATCATATAAACCGCGTTAAATCCTTGGCGTTCTGTACTGATTTTATCTAATACCTTTTTAGTAACCTTAGAGTTAGCGTGTGTCCAGATGTCAATAATTTGGTTGTAACGCTCATTATTAGTAATGAAACCCATCGAGTAGTTACTTACAACTTCATCAACTTGTACTTGAGCTTCTTTAATGATTTTAATTTTTTCTTCTGGAGTTTCAATATCACCTAAGTTAAATGATAAACCACCACGGAATGCTGTTGTAAATCCAATAGTTTTAATATCATCTAAGAACTTAGCTGTTTTAGCCATACCTGTTTTCTTAACAACCATACCAATGATGTCACGAAGAGATTTTTTAGTCAACAATTCGTTGATATAACCTACCTCGTGAGGCACAACTTGATTAAAAATAACACGGCCTACAGTAGTGTCGATAATTTTAGTAACTAATTTATCACCTTCTAATGCATTAGTAATTCTAATTTTAATTTGCGCGTGCATATCAATTTGCTTCTCGTTTAACGCGATAACAACTTCTTCTGCACTATAAAATGTTTTACCCTCTCCACGTACTACATCGTTAGGTAAATTAGTTTTAGATTTAGTTAAATAATATAAACCTAAAACCATATCCTGAGATGGAACCGCAACTGGCGCACCATTTGATGGATTTAAAATGTTATGAGATGCTAACATTAAAACCTGAGCTTCTAATACGGCTGCATGTCCTAATGGAACGTGCACCGCCATTTGATCCCCGTCAAAATCGGCGTTGAATGCTGTACAAACTAATGGATGTAATTGTATAGCTTTTCCTTCAATTAATTTTGGTTGGAAAGCCTGAATACCTAATCTATGTAATGTTGGGGCACGGTTTAACATAACCGGATGTCCTTTTAATACGTTTTCTAAAATATCCCAAACAATTGGCTCTTTTTTATCTACAATTTTCTTAGCAGATTTTACCGTTTTCACGATACCACGCTCAATCATTTTACGAATAATAAATGGCTTGAATAACTCAGCAGCCATTTCTTTAGGTAAACCACATTCGTGTAGTTTCATTTCTGGACCTACAACAATTACCGAACGAGCCGAGTAATCTACACGTTTACCTAATAAGTTTTGACGGAATCGTCCTTGTTTACCTTTTAATGAATCAGATAATGATTTTAATGCGCGGTTAGATTCAGTTTTAACAGCATTTGATTTACGAGAGTTATCAAATAATGAATCTACTGATTCTTGTAACATACGTTTCTCATTGCGTAAGATAACGTCTGGAGCTTTAATTTCAATTAAACGCTTTAAACGGTTGTTACGAATAATAACACGACGGTATAAATCATTTAAATCTGAAGTAGCAAAACGACCACCATCCAATGGAACTAACGGACGCAATTCTGGCGGAATAACCGGAACTGTTTTAATAATCATCCACTCAGGACGATTTTCAATATGTCCTTGAGCAGAACGGAAAGCCTCAATAACTTGTAAACGTTTTAATGCTTCGTTTTTACGTTGTTGAGATGTTTCTGTATTTGCTTTGTGACGTAACTCATAAGATAACTCATCTAATTGTAAACGAGATAATAAATCTTGAAGAGCTTCTGCACCCATTTTAGCGATAAATTTATTAGGATCTGTATCGTCTAATAAATGATTCTCTTTTGGTAAAGTCTCTAATAAATTTAAATATTCTTCTTCTGTTAAGAAGTCTAAATATTGTGTTCCGCCTTGAGCAGCAACACCTGCATTAATTACTACATAACGCTCGTAGTAAATAATCATGTCTAATTTTTTTGTTGGTAAGCCTAATAAGTAACCAATTTTATTTGGTAACGAACGGAAATACCAAATATGAGCAACAGGAACAACTAAGTTAATGTGACCCATACGTTCTCTACGAACTTTTTTCTCTGTAACCTCAACACCACAACGATCACAAATAATGCCTTTGTAACGAATACGTTTGTATTTACCACAGTGGCATTCATAATCCTTTACTGGTCCAAATATACGCTCACAAAACAAACCATCACGCTCGGGTTTGTAAGTACGATAGTTAATCGTTTCTGGTTTTAAAACCTCTCCTGCACTACGTTGTAGAATAGTTTCTGGTGAAGCTAAGCTAATCGTGATTCTTGAGAAGTTTGATTTTACTTTGTTATCTTTTCTTAAAGCCATTTTTTTGCTTTTTGGTTTTAGTGATAATAAAAATTTATTTACTTATTCACTGGTGACTTCGAATATCTCAGCCACCAGTGTTTAAAGTGTAATTTAGTCTAGCGTTACATCTAATGCTAATCCACGTAATTCGTGCATTAATACATTAAATGATTCAGGGATGCCTGGAGCAGGAATGTTTTCGCCTTTTACAATTGCTTCGTAAGCTTTTGCACGACCCATTACGTCATCCGACTTAATCGTTAACAACTCCTGTAATACATTAGCTGCACCGTATGCTTCTAATGCCCAAACCTCCATCTCACCAAAACGCTGACCACCAAACTGTGCTTTACCACCTAAAGGTTGTTGTGTAATTAATGAATATGGTCCGATTGAACGAGCATGCATTTTATCATCAACCATATGTCCTAATTTTAACATATAAATGATACCTACAGTTGCTGGTTGATCGAATTGTTCACCTGTTCCACCATCACGTAAAAATGTACGTCCGTATTGAGGAATGCCTGCTTTTTTAGCATACTCATCAATCTCAGTTAATGGCGCGCCATCAAAAATTGGAGTTGCAAATTTCAATCCTAATTTTTGTCCAGCCCAAGCTAATACTGTTTCATAAATCTGACCTAAGTTCATACGAGAAGGTACACCTAACGGATTTAATACGATATCAACCGGAGTTCCATCTTCTAAGTATGGCATATCTTCATCACGAA
>JAYSTR010000068.1:0-12668 GCA_043719555.1 Bacteroidota bacterium
AATAGAACAATAAATAAAATGAGATAAATAATAAATGGTTTAATTTTCGACATTTTTTCGAACATTTGATAATCAAATATTTTTACAGCAGCCAATGTAACTCCAATCAAAAATGAATCGAGCCTAAAAGGGAAATTGCCTACTATTGCACCAAATGCTCTGTTGGTATACATTACCCAAACCAATCTTAATAAATTTGTAAGTATCAGAAATACTATAAAAAATTGGTAATATTTTTTTTTACTGATACCATTTTTAAATAAAAAATAAAAAATCACTGGCATTATTAAATAAAACCACTCTTCTAAAACAAGTGTCCAGCTTATTTGTAAAAAACCAATCCCGAAAAAATTATTTTGTAAAAACAACAGATAATAAATAATATTCCAGCCTATGCTACATTTAAGTACGAAGAACTTAACAATTACAACAAAGTAGTACAAGGGGATTGTTCTAAACCATCTCTTTATCCAAAAGTTTTTTAAGTCATTTAAATTAAATTTGGTTTGAAATTCTCTTAGTAACATTTCGCCAATTAAAAAACCGCTAATTACAAAAAAGGATTCCACTGCTATTATTCCATAGCGAAGCCCAAACAGTTGTCTGTAACCTGTATGTGCAACAATGACACAAATCATTGCAACTGCCCTTAATAAATCTAACCCAAAAACTCTTTTCATATTTTACCAGGCGGTCCAACCACCTTCAACTAACATATTATTTCCTGTAACATAACTTGCTGCATCACTTAATAAATAAATTAATGCAGGTGCAACTTCATGATTATAACTCATACGTTGCATAGGACTAAAATTGGCAAAATTTTCTTCAAATTTTTCTTCATGATTATTCCATACGCCATGAGGAGTAATCATATTAACTCGAACGCCTTTTGAAGCCCAATAACTCGCCAAATATTGAGATAACGCATCAATTCCACCTTTACTTGCAGAATAAGCAGCTGGGCAACCCATTTTTGTTCCTTTATATAAATTTTGATTTGGCGCAACAACACTATAAGTTGAAGGTATGTTTACAATTGATCCTGAACCAACGTTAGCCATATATGAACCAATAATTTGACATAATAAAAAAGTTCCTTTTAAATTTACTTCAACTACTTTATCCCAATTTTCTTCGCTCACATCTTCAAATGGTTCAAATATTAAATGTGATTTGTTTTGATGCCCAGTAACTAAACCATCTATTCTTCCAAATTCAGCAATTACCTTTTCTTTTAAAGTAGTAACTGAATTTTTGTTTTCAACCTCTACTTCAAAGCCAATACATTTCACGTTATTTCTTTCTTGTAAGGTTTTCGCAAATTCAACAGGTTTAGAAAGCGCAATATCCGCTACTACCACATTACCTCCAAATTGAGCCACAGCCTCACAAAACGCTCGGCCAATTAAGCCACAGCCACCACTAATAACAATTACTTTACCTGTTAAATCAAATTTTTCTTTAAAATTTATTTTAGTTGCGTCGGTTGTTTTTTGTATCATATGTTCTCTTTTATTAAATATATTTTCTGAATACCGGTTTAATAGGTTCGCCAACTAAATATTTTTCAAATCCTTCGTCTAATGCTTTTTTATAAATAACACAAGCTTCATTCATGGCTGTTAAAATATGTTCTACATCTTTTTCTGTATGTGAAAAATGCGGCACAAATAATCCTTGAAATAATACGCCATACTTAATTAATTCTTGGTGAAATAATGTGCGTAATCCAAAAGAGTTATTGCCTTCATTATCGAAATAGCCTAAAGAGGCATGCCAGTTAAATTGTAAATTTTTTATAGAGTGACTTAATCCATTATTTTCGATAACTTTTTTAGAACCATCAATGAATTTTTGACCTATTGCTTGATTATGAGCTACAACATTATGTTTCTTAAATTCGTCCATTGTTGCTAAAGCAGCAGCTATACTGCATGTTTCACCACCATGTGTAGTGCTAATTAAAAATAATTTTTCTTTTCCAATGTTTCTAATTCCACCTAATTCCATCACTTCTTTTTTTCCTGTTAAACAGCAAAACGAAAAGCCATTAGCAATACCTTTTCCCCAAGTGGTCATGTCTGGTACTACATCATATTTTTTCATAGAGCCAGGAAAATCTGATTTGTAACCTGTAATCATTTCATCCATAATCCACAGTGCACCATTTTTGTGAGCTAAATCAATCCCCGCTTTTAAAAACGCTCCTACATTAGAATTCATTTTTTCAGGCTCAGAAATAACGCACGCTATTTGATTTGGATATTTTTCGAATAAATCTTTAAGTGATTCAATATCATCCGCTTTAAATGTAATCGTTAAATTACTAATGTCTGTAGGAATACCACTTTTCACATCGGTACTTCCAATAAACCAATCGTCGTAGGAATAGAATGGATGCTCTGCTGGGCGTGCAATTAATTTACGGCCAGTAAAAGCGCGCGCTAATTTTACAGCAGCTGTTGTAACAACCGAACCATTTTTAGCAAACTTAATCATATCATGAGTGCCAACCATTGCTAAAAATTTTTCTGCAATTTCGCGTTCAATGATAGAAGGACGTGAAAAATTATTCCCCTTTCTTAACTCTTCTACAACTCTTTCAATAACGGGTTCGTAAGCGTGGCCTAAGCTGATTGATGCAAGTCCTCCTAAACACTCTATGTATTCGTTACCATCTTCATCCCAAACATGACTACCTTTTCCGTGTGTAATGGATGCTGGCGAAAGGATAGGGAATTGATCGTCACCTTTGCTATATGTGTGCGCTCCACCAGGAATTAAATGGTGAATTGCTTTGCGGTACTCATCAGATTTTTTGAAATTTGTAATTAAACTCATGATACGTTTTTATCGTTTTTAATAGATTTATGATAACCTGAATTGATAACACTTTCTTTATTTATTTCTAAAAGTTGCGACTGGTCTGCAAGTAATTTTATAACATCATTCATATCGAAATTAGTAATAGAATCAAATGAATTAAAAATAGATTCTGCCAATTTGAAATCATTTTCCGAATCAACAGATAGTTTATAGTTGTAATCTTTATTGTATTTTTTCCAACCGCAGGTGTGCTTTCCTGAGTTTTTTATAAATGGTGTTACATGCTCTCGTTCTGATAATAATTTTGCTTCGTGCCATGCAGTCTCAAGAGCCTTAAATGAAAATACTTCTACATCAAATCCATCCTCTAAAAAGTCGGGCTCATTATTACTATTACTAAAATAATCCTTGCCAGATTTCAAATATTCATTAATTACAAAATCTATAACCGAATGGTGATGTAAAGGACAATCGGACGTAACACGTATTATATTTATTGGACTGTATTGTTTGGCAGCTTGATAGTATCTATCTAAAACATCCCAATCACTTCCGCGAGAACATAAAATATTTTTTTCTATACAAAACTTTTCAATGGCATTATCTTCCTTGTTGGTAGTTGTAGCAATGATGATTTTATTTACCAATTTGGATTCTTTAACACGAAGTTGTTGTAGCTCTAACAAAGAATAACCTTTAATGGTTTTAAGAACCTTTCCTGGTAAGCGACTAGAACCCATACGGGCTTGAATAATTAGGAGATTCATTTTATAAATTCATTTTTAAAAATACCCATTAAATATTTATCACATAAATTCCCATCTGCTAAAATGTGTTTTCGTAAAGTTCCTTCTAAAGTAAAACCTAGTTTTTCATATAATTTTTTTGCATTAGGATTGTTCTCGTATACAGCTAGATATATCTTACGTAAATTCATTGTGTTAAACCCGTATTCTATAGCTAATTTACACGCTTGAGAACCAACTCCTTTTCCCCAATAATTTTTATTCCCAATTAATAATCCTAACTCCGCTACATTAGCTTTGGAATCATAAAAATCTAGTTTTACGTTGCCAATATGTTCGTTAGTTTCATTACTACAAATGGCAAAAAATGATACGGTTGGGATTGCTATTTTTTCCTGAACATAATCATGTAATTTTTGTAAAGTATAATCAGAAGTTGCAATACCAGACATTACCTCATTATCCTGTAGCCATGATAAATAGGTTTCATTTACATCTTTTATCGTTAACGGTCGTAAATAAATAGAATTTGCTTTTAATATGAATGATGGATTAACCATGTTTGTCATCGAGTTTTTGCTTGTATTTATCCATCTCGATTTCGTTTTTTGTTAGATTGTTATCATGCATTCTGTAACGATATAAAGGCAAAATAATATTATAAATACTATGTTTTTTTAAAAAACGATATCGCAAATCTTCTTCTTCTCTTGCTCTAAAAGTTTCGTCATACAATCCAATATCAAACAACAAATCTTTACGAAACATAATGCCACATGCTATTGGTTTTGCATCGGAGTTTACATGCTCCAAATGGTTGCCTCTATCATCTACTAAATAATAATCAACCGATACGGCATCTAATTTATTGTTTTCAGATAAAAATGTTTTTTGGATTAATAAGATATCACGCTGAAGATAGTCATCAGCATCTAAAAATAAAATAAACTGACCAAGTGCTTTTTTTATCCCAAAATTACGAGCAGCAGCTAAACCAACATTTGTCTCTAAATTAAATAGTCTGATTTCATCTTTATAATTTTCTAAAATTTTCGCAGAATTGTCAGTACTACAATCATTTACAACAATAACTTCGTACAAATGACTTCCTAGTGATTGATCAAGGCAACTACGAATCGCTCGTTCAATGTAGCGTTCGTAATTGTAAGCGGTTATTATTATTGATACTACCATAATTATAAAGATGCTAAATAATTGGCAAAATTGCTATAGTTTTTATTAGCATCAAATTTAGCTAAATAAATTTCACGAGATTTTGTACCCATACTTTTTAATTCTTCTGGATGAGTAATACAGTAATTTAATTTTGAAATTAATTCTTCTTCAGTAAAATCCACATCAATTAAAAAACCGTTTTTGTTATCGATAACAGCTTCGGGTGTGCCATATACGTCAGTTGCTAAAATTGGAATCTCAAACATCATAGCTTCCATAATGGAAACTGGTAATCCTTCAACTATACTTAGGTTAACAAATAGATTGATGTGATTTTCCGCATAAAATTTTTTCACTTCTAAATTGGATACGTTTCCTTTTAAATCAACAGTTATATTTTTACGATAATTTTTTATGATAGACTCTACCTGCGGAAGAAGAACACCAGTTCCAAAATGAGTCCATTTTACAGAATGATTTATTTTATCAAGTGCGTGAGCTAAAAAGTGTACTCTTTTATTATTATCAATGCCAGAACAGGTTACTATATGAAAAACGGAATTATTACTTTTTTCTGTTTTCTTATATTCATCTATTACTCCTAAATACTTTGTTGTAATTTTTTGTGAATATTGTTGAAATTCATTTTTCAAAAAAGTGGTGCCGTGTTCAGAAACCGGTAAAATATGATTAGTATGTTTTAATTTAAATAATTTATAAGGAGGAACTTTAATCGTATTTGATATTATACCCCACTTATTATGATATAAATCAATACTATGAGCTCTTGATATGAAATTTGTTATGTAATTTCTATCTTTTAATATAGACAGTAATATGGCTGATTTATGAAACCAATAGCTGTAAAATACAGTGTTGTTTTTATTAAAATTATTTTTATTTAAATAGTTGACAAAAGTTTTTGATAATACTAATTGCGACCAAAAATTTATCATGTTCCATTTAAAGTTTTTGAAAAAATATTTTTTGTCATCCGTATTAATTAACTCCAGTATTGTTTGTTTAATTAAATAAATGTAATCGCTAAGTGTTGTATTATCATTTTGTAATGATTGATTTAGGTTTAAGATTGTTACATTACTCGGTATAATTTTATTGTGAGTTATGTTTTCACTATAATAATCGTTTGGATAGATAATTATTTTTTCAAATTTTTGAGACAAATACTGTAACTCATTGGTTATATACTGCTCGCCATTTCCAAATGGATAAGTTTTAGTTAATAGAAAAAGTGTTTTATGAAAATTGGTGTTCAATTTTAAATTTAGTTTAGATGTTGTAATATTTTATTTATTACGGCCTTCGAACTATGATTTAATGTTACATATGTTTTTATGCCTGTGGATAAACCTAAATATTCATCGCTTTTATAATTAGTGTTTTTTATAATTTCAACTAATTCAGATAAGTTTCCGTTACAACAAAATCCTACCTTACAATTATCAAACATATTATTTGGATTCACATGCAATGATAGAATAGGTACAGAAAAATACCCAGCTTGTAAAAAAGTATTTGGAAATCCTTCGAATAAACTTGTGTTTACAAAATATTTAGCTTCGGTTAGCACATTATTTATTTCCGTAAGTGTTAGTCGTTCTTTAAATATAATATTACTGGGCAGAGCTGATAAAATATGATGATACTGAGCTTCATCATTTTTATTCATTACCATATAAAATTGTTCGTGAGGTAGTTGCTTTGCTATCTCAATTAATTTTTGAGGTTGTTTGACATCGTTTGATTTTCCAATCCAAACAATGTATTTTCTGATTTTATTTGTATTACTTGTGTTTTCAATATTTAATGGCAATGGATTATTAATTTGTATTCCTTTAACATTAAAGTAGTTTTTTAGCTTTGTAAGCTGATAATCATTTTGAACAAAAACTGTATTTGAATTTTCAATAATATATTTAGCTAAATCAACGTTTACATTCATCCCTTTTGCAGCTTCATTTGTAAAGGACAATTCCCCATCAGATGCAATAAATAATAAAAATTTTTTATTAAAACATTTGCAATAGTCTATTAGGTTTTTAGTGTTGTTAGTTATTTCGAAAGCGGCATAAAACTCCGAATCTATTTTGATATAAGGTCTCCATTTTAAAAAGTCATTTTTCGTAACATCTTTTTCGTTAAATAAAAAATAATCTGTGATATATTTAACTTTTTGAAAAAGTGTTGGGTTTTTTTTTGAAAAATACTGATGTGAAATAATCTTTATCCCGTTAGCAGTTGTATTAATAGCCTTATTGTTTTCTCTAATTACAATCGTTGTTATAATATTTCTCTTTGCTAATTCGTTTGCAATAGTTACCCCTCTTACTTCAGCCCCACCAAAAGTATATTTATCTTTTGGAAAAATAACAGATTGCGCGTCAAATAGATTAAAGCAAATGCTTTTCATTACAAATTGGTTTTATACCAATCAACCGTTAAAGCTAGGCCTTGTTCAATTTCAACAGTTGGCTTATAATTTAATAATAGTTTCGCTTTATCAATATTTGCAAAACTATCTTTAATGTCTCCTTTTCTTTCAGGTTGATAATTAGGTTTGATGGCAGATTGTAAATTGTTTGCAATCGAAATAAATAATGTATTTAACGAAGTTGTTCCTCCATAAGCAATATTAAATACTTGGTTAATGGCGTCTTTATTTGTAGTAAATGCGGCTACTAAATTTGCCTGAATCACATTTTCAATAAATGTAAAATCACGGGTTGTGGTACCGTCACCAAATATAGAGGGCGCCTTATTATTTAATAATTCAGTTATAAAAATTGGAATAACGGCTGCATAAGGGCCTTTTACATTTTGGCGAGGTCCAAACACATTAAAGTATCTTAATCCAATTACCTCTAATCCGTATGTTTTATAAAACACATCCGCATACAATTCGTTTGTTTTTTTTGTAACAGCATAGGGTGAAAGTAAATCCCCTGTAATTGCTTCTACCTTTGGCATTGTTTTATCATTGCCGTATACAGAGGACGATGAGGCATATACAAATCGTTTAACCCTATTATCTTTAGCTGCAGTAAGCATATTTAAAAAACCAGAAACGTTTACTGCATTTGTAGCCGCAGGATTATTGATGCTACGAGGCACACTGCCAAGTGCAGCTTGATGCAACACTATATCCATTCCTTGCACGGCTTTTTCGCAATCGGTTGCATTTACAATATCACCTTCCATAAATTCAAATGCAGGATTTGATATATGCATATTGATATTTGAAAAATACCCCGTAGATAAATTATCTAATACTCTTACTTTTTTTACATTATTTTGAAGTAAAAAATCAACAATGTTACTTCCAATAAAACCTGCACCACCCGTAATTAAAATACTGGATGCAGTGATGTCAAAATTTGGCTTATACTTAAAATTCATTTTTATTAATCATTAAATTGTGATAACCATTCATCTAAAAAAAGCAATAACCAAATGCCATTTGTGTGTTTAGCATTAATTAACTCTGTTATAATTGCTTTATTAAAATAGGTTGATAATTGTGAGTTTGGTGATAGTAATTTTTCGTTTAAAATAGCTTTATAGTCTCCATCGTTGGCAAACCATTTAGATAAAGGAACAGCAAACCCTTGCTTTTTTCGATGAACAAAATTTGAGGGAAAATTTTTTTCTAATAATTTTTTTAATATTATTTTTCCTTGCCACTGGCCCGATGTTTTATTTATTAAAAAACTTTCGGGAATTGTAGCTGCCAATTCCCACACATTTTTATCTATTAAAGGCGTTCGAACTTCTAAGCTATGCATCATACTTGCCACATCAACTTTAGTTAAAATATCATTGTTCATATAGGTTTTCATGTCCATATACTGAACTTTGTTGGCTAACGAATAGTTGGTTGTATGATTAAATAAGTTTTCGAAATTTGCAGGATATTTTTCCATGTACCGCTGATATTCAGGCTTCCATAATTTAGTACGCCAATTTGCATTTAAAACATTAACCTGCTGAATCCAATTTTGTAGCGTGTCTTGTTTAGGATATTTATTTGGAAATAATTTTTCTAAATACGGATACAGCATTTTTTTTGCACCTGTACGGTATTCTATTGGCATAAATTTTAACCAATTTATATGCGAATCATATCCAGCAAAACATTCATCGCCGCCATCTCCGCTTAAAACCATTGTAACGTGTTTGCGAGCTAACTCACACACGTAATAAGTTGGTATGCACGAACTGTCGCCATAAGGCTCTCCGTAATGCTTTACTAACTTTGGTAAAAGTTGCAATGCATCTGGCTTTACAATTTGAGTATGATGATTAGTATGCCATTTTTTAGAAACTATTTCGGCATACTTTAATTCATTATAAGCTTCTTCTTCAAATCCAATACTAAATGTTTTTACAGGTTGCTTAAGTTGTTTACTCATATATTCAACTACTAAACTCGAATCAACTCCACCCGATAAAAATGCACCAAACGGAACATCAGAAACTAAGTGTGCTTTAACCGAATTTTCAATTTCGCTTCCAACAGCCTCTATCCATTCAGACTCTGTTTTAATTGTTTTTTTAGAAAAATCTATGTCCCAATAAGGAATCTGTTCTGATAATTTTCCATTAAAACTTATTGTAACATAATGCGCTGGTTTTAATTTTGTAATCGATTTAAAAATTGTAAGTGGTGCTGGTATATATAGCATCCATAAATACTGATCTAAGGCGTTAAAGTTTAACTCTTTATTAAACTTAGGTATTTTTTTAAACTGTTGTATTTCACTTCCAAATGCAACGGCATCTTGGGATTGATAAATGTATAATGGTTTAATACCAAAATGATCGCGTGCTAGCAGGATTTCTTTTTTATTTAAATCTACAATAGCAAACGAAAACATGCCTCTAAACTTATTAAGGCACTTAGTTCCCCATTGTTTATAAGCATATATAATAACTTCAGTATCTGAATTTGTTTTAAAAGAATGTCCTTGCTTGATTAATTCCGCTTGTAATTCTAAATAATTATAGAGTTCTCCGTTAAATGTTATCCAAATATTTTGTTCGGCATCGCACATGGGTTGCCCGCCTGTAGCAATGTCAATTATAGATAATCTTCTGTGTCCTATTGATACATTATCAAACAACTTGTGTCCAAATCCATCTGGGCCACGATGTTGGATTGCAGCAGTCATACCACTAATAACGCTTTCATCAACGTTACTACTTAAATTAATATACCCCGCTATACCACACATTACTTTATATTATCTTTTGGTGAATTCTATTAATAACAGCTTGTTGCGAAAAATGTTTTAATACAAACGCACGAGATGTTACTCCTTTTTCTAATCTAAAATTTGCATCCAAACATAATTTCTCTAACCAATTAAAAACATCTATTTCTGTTTTAGCATTACAAATTTGTGTGCTTTCCATTAACACGTTGTCAAATATTTCTTCTTTAGCATTTGCAATTAATGGTCGCCCAACTGCCATGGCCTCTAAACCGCCCATGCTTACTAACGCATCACCTAGTTGGTCAAAAACTATATCTGCTGCCATATATTGCTCATGTACTTCTTGTTGAGATAATACACTTTTCCAAGTTACTAAATGATCAATGTGCAATTCTTTAATTAATTTTTTTGTTTCTTCTACATCATCTCCTTTTTCAATAAATAAGATATCTAATGGCGTATTATATTTATTATAAAATAAGGCAATTCCTTTTATCATCACGTCATTGGCTTTTACATCTAATTGCGAAAAATATGTATCGCGGATTTTATTTTTAACCCAATTAAACCGTGCTATATTAAATAATTTTAAAACTGGTTTTTCAATAGGTTCAATATAATTTGATAATGTTTCATCAATCATTAAACCCATAATGCGTTTGTTTTCGTTAACCCCAATTTCAGATAATAATTTATCGCTTTCCTTTAGTGCGCCATATGGCGAATGAATAAACCCTAATGCATTTTTAATGGCTTCTCTTTGCAAATTAATTTTTTGTAGTAATGCAATTTTTGAATTTGAAAGATGAACTAAATCTAGCCAACCATTTTTAGGGATAAAAAATAAATGTTTAATACTAATAGTAACGCGAAATAAAGTGAAAATAATTTTTACAAATCTTATCCAAAAAGATTGATTAACTAATTTTATAATTGGACTTAACCCGTTTTGCAATAACTTGCTTGTTTTTAGTTTATAAAAAGATTCGGCAAACTTAAAATCAGCTAATTCAAGTAAATCAGAACCCGTTAGTATAACAAAATGTGGTTTAGCTAAATTCGCTGCGTAGTGAATAAATGCACCATTTAAAAAAACATAATCGCACGTATTTAATTGATTTATAATTTCATTAAATTTTTTCGTCTCTTCAACAGAAGAAAAAAAGTCGACATTTAATGGCGAAACATCTTTTATCCATGCTGGATAAGGAACTGTTATGTTTTTGTATCTAAATTCGGGGCGACATAATTTTTCAGTTTCAGTAACTATAAACAATACCTCGTAGCCCTGCTGTTTCATGTAACTAGCAAGGATAAAAGGATAATTGTTCATATTTCCTATAAAACCCACTTTCATTTTGCAGTAAAAAATTGTAAAATTAATTGAGTAATTGCTAAAACTTGTTCATTGTTTAATTCAAAATACATTGGTAATCGCACCAAGCAATCCGTATATCTATCGGATTGTATGTATTCAGTTTGTGTATTATTTACGCTTTTGTAATAAGGGCTTTTATTTAAAGATAAATAATGAAATACAGCATGAATTTGGTGTTGTTTTAAAAAGTCAATTAACGCCGTTCGTTCATCAATGTTATTACATACTAAATAAAACATGTGTGCATTATTAGTTCCCTCTGTTTGGATAAACGGTAATTGAACCCCTTTTTGTTTTAATGGAATTAAGGCCTTGTAATATATATTCCAAATTTCTTTTCGGCGAGTTTGTATTTTATCAATGTTTTCGAGCTGTGCGTATAAAAATGCAGCAATCATATCTGATGGTAAAAATGATGAGCCAATATCTACCCAGCCGTATTTATCAACATCGCCTCTAAAAAATTGCGAACGGTTAGTTCCTTTTTCTCTAATAATTTCGGCTCGTTCAATAAAGCGGTTATCGTTAATAACTAGCATACCGCCTTCGCCCGAAATAATATTTTTTGTTTCATGAAAAGAAAATGCAGCTAAATGCCCAATGCTACCTAGTGGCTTACCATTATAATAAGAATCTATTGCTTGGGCTGCATCCTCTACAACAAATAAATGATGTTTATTGGCAATAGCCATAATTTTGTCCATATCGCAAGCAATGCCAGCATAATGTACGGGAACAATTACTTTTGTTTGAGGAGTAATTAACGCCTCAATTTTATCAGCATCCATATTAGGATTATCTTGGCGACTATCGGCAAATACAATTTTAGCGCCGCGTAACACAAAAGCATTAACCGTAGATACAAAAGTATAGGCAGGCACAATTACCTCATCTCCTTCTTTTATATCTAGCAGTATTGCGGCCATTTCTAAGGCGTCGGTGCACGAAGTGGTTAATAATACTTTTTTAAATTTATATGTTTCTTCAAAAAATGTATGGCATTTTTTAGTAAACATTCCATCGCCAGATATTTTCATAGAGGCAACTGATTGTGCAATATAATTTGTTTCGTTACCCGAAAAATAAGGTTTGTTAAAAGTAATCATCTGTCTATTTTTTTATTTTTTTTGCTGGAACTCCAACGTAAAGTCCCACATCTTCTATCGATTCCGTAACTACAGCACCACCGCCAATTTTAACGCTACTACAAATGGTTAGATTATCAATTAATGTACAGTTTATTCCTAATACACACATTTCGCCAACGTTTGTAAAACCAGCAATAGCTACTCTTGGCGATAAAAA
>JAYSTR010000069.1:0-4861 GCA_043719555.1 Bacteroidota bacterium
AGTCAAATTAATGTGATGCCACAAAGTACAACTGGAATAAAATCTGTAAGCAAATCATTAAATTTTTTAGCATATCCAAATCCAATAACGGACGAATTAACCATTGAAAACGAAGAATATCAAAACACGAATTATTTTATAATAGATGCTTTAGGTAAAATAGTTATTTCTGGAAACATCAATACCTCGAAAACAATCATCAAAACTTCTGATTTAGCGAAAGGGTTTTATAGTTTAACTATTTCTAACGAAAAAAATCAGAAAAAAAACATTAAACTAATTAAATAATATTAGCACTTTTACTTTTATCACAGAGGTTTTTTTAATAGAACCTCTGTGATTTCTAATTTAATACGATTTGGAATTATCCGACTTAATAGAAAATTGTAAAAAAAATGACGAAAAATCATATGAAATACTCTATAAAAAATATTATAGAGTGTTATATGGTATAGCCCTAAGGTATAGCAGAACAACCTTTGAAGCAGAAGATATTTTACAAGAAGCTTTTATTAAAATTTTTAAAAACATAAGTTCCTTTACTATGCAAGGTTCTTTTGAAGGTTGGATAAAACGAATTGTACAAAACACTGCCATTAACCACTATAAAAGCAACATAAAGTTTAATTTAAATTCAGACATTACTTCAGGTGAGTATGAAATTAATGATGGCAGTTTCGATTCTTTGTTTAATGCGATAGAGACTAAAGAAATTATTACGCTATTAAATGAAATGCCCGAAGGTTATAGAATGATTATAAACTTGTATTGCATTGATGGCTACAGCCATAAAGAAATTGCCGAGATACTAACTATTTCAATTGGAACCTCAAAATCCCAACTTTTTAAAGCTAAAGGGTATTTAAAAAAAACAATAGAATCTCAATTTAAAATTACAATTGATGAGCGATAGTAAACATACATTAAAAGATCGTTTTAGTGACTTTGAACCAGAAGTTACTGAAAATGCTATTGACCAAAACTGGCAAAATATTAAAGGTAAATTATCTTTAGAAAAAGCTAGTTCAAAAAAACGTAGATTTCTTTTTTTAGGAATTTACGCAATTATTACATTTAATATTATTGCAATCTTAAGTGTATTAACATTTAACACAAACACTCCTTCTCTAACTTCAAAAAAGCAATCGCACACAAATATTCACCCTAATGAAAATATAACTGAACAAAATCATTCAGAAAAACACAATGCTTTAATTAATACTCAACAAAATATTAACCAAAACGATTCTGAACAAAGCGATGTAGATAGTTTAATTAATAAAGACATATTAACTTCAGAAAAAACATCAAAAAACATTGAAAAATCAAATTTCTCAGCCAAATCTACTAAAAATCAATCTATAATACCTATTAATCAACAAAACAAAACAGTATTAAATAATTCAGTAAACACTATTAAAAATGCTAACAATAGTAAGAATCAGAATGATTATAATAATGGCAATAATATCACGAATAGAGAAAATAAAGAAAACAAAAGCAATAATTTTATATCACAGTTATTAAAAATCAATAATAAAGATTCTTTGCAAAAAGATCCTCAAGATATACCTAATTTCAATAACGATAAAAACACTTTAAATAATCCAATAGCTCCTAATAATATTTTAAATAATGAGAATAATCAGTTTTTCAGTAATTTAATTATACCGAATATTACGTGTAATCTCCCTAAAGATACTCTAGAATACAACATTATATATTATCCACTAACTACAAATTTAATAGAGGATTATAATCCTAATTCGACAACTAAGAATAAATTATCTTTGGAAATATTGATGGGTTCTGCATTTTCTAAAAATAGCATTTTATATAAACATGATGAAATTTTAACTACCAACAAAACATCAATCATAGGATTATCAGGGAGCATTGGGCTTAATTGGCAATTATCATCCAAAGGCACTATACATGGACAATACATTTTTAATAACAATAAGTTTAGCTCAATAAACGAGGAAACAAATAGAATTGAACTGTATAAATACACCAGTAACTATTTTAGTACACCTGATTCTTCATTTGTTACAGACACAATAACAAAACATTTGAATTACGAGAAAACTTACAAATTACAATCTATTGTGAGTCATCAATTTGCTTTAGGATATAGCTATAGAGTTATAGATTTTAAAAAAACATTTATTGAGGCAAGTGTGATGTTTAATGTTAAACAAAGTAAGTATAACTATGAGCGAAATACACAACTTAGCGATACTATTAATTACTCCAGTCCAATAACAATATCTAATGATACAATACCTTTTACTATTTCTACTTCGTATCCATCAACTGATGAAAAAGAAACCCTATATTCTGTAAAAAATTACTCTTCATTAAGCGCAGGACTGCTACCTGCTTTAACATTTGGCTGTAGAATAAGCAATAAAACAGATTTAATATTACGTGGTTTATATTATATCGATTTATTAGATAATAAAATTCATAATCAAGATTTAATTATGAAGATAAAACAAAACACTTTATTTCTACATTTCGGAATAAGAATAAAGTTGTAATTCGAAATTTCCAGCATTTAATATTCCGAACAGTATCATTTATTGATACTTATTAAATTGACAAAAGATATATTACCATTCATTGTTAAAAAAAATAGCTATTAATGTTGCATTAAAAGTAAAAAATCATTTACTCATTCGAATCCTATTTTCACTCATTTATTCTAGATAACAAAGCTTTTGTACTGTTTTTAACATTTGTAAATTATTGATATTCAGAAATAATCTTATTTTTGTGTTAATTAATTTTAAATAATCAGATATCTACTTATGAAGTTCATTTTCAAATTATTAGTTGTTGTTAGTTTAATAACAACTTCGGGCAAACTTATGGCTCAGGATAAAATCGTTAAAACGCATACTTATTCTTTTAAAGATTGTGCTAATAAGGATTTAATTAATAAGATGCAGGAGGAAATTTTAAATCTTGAATTTGTAAGTGATGTTAAAATAAAATATGCTGAGCAAAAAAAGTCAGGTATTCTAATTATTACAACTACAGAAAAACCAGTTGTAAAAGAAAATGATCGCGTTTTTAGTGCTACTGCACTAAAGGGAGTGTTACTATCTCATAAAATAACTCCAATTGAATACCGTATAATTTCTCCAAATACTAATTAAACCCATTAATTTAAATTCTTTTTTTAACTACTATGAATAAAATTTATTCTTTAATTTTTATTGTTTTTTTAAATTCGATAAAATTATTTTCTCAAGGTGAAAATTGCTCAGGCGCAGTGAATTTAACTATTGGAAGTTGTGTTGTAGGCACACCTGGCCTTACTCAAAACATTATTGGATGTAGTGGTACTGCAAATGATGATTCATGGTATAAATTTGTTGCAACAGCAACCTCACATTCTATTAGTGTTACTGGATCAGGAACCTATGATGCGGTTGTACAGTTATATTCTGGTACATGTGCTGCGCTTGTTAGTATAGCAGGTTGCGCAGATACATATGCAAATGGAGGAACAGAAAGTGTTAATGCTTCAGGTTTAACAATTGGTAATACTTATTATTTAAGAATTTATGATTTTTCAGCCGCAGCAGCTGTTGGTAATTTCACCACTTGTATTACCATACCTCCAGCTCCACCTGCATATAATAATTGTTCAGGAGCAAGTTCATTAACAGTTAATGCGTTATGTGTTAATGTCCCTAAAACTTCTTATGCAGCTACTCAATCAACTAATGCAGTTACTTGCGGTGGAACACCAGATGATGATGTATGGTTTACATTTACAGCAACTAACTACACACAAGCAATTACAGTAACACCAACTGGCCCCTTAATAATGGATCCGGTAATTGAATTATTTTCAGGCTCTTGTGCAACGTTACAAAATTTGGCTTGTGAAGATGTTACTTTTTCTGGAGCTGCTGAAAACATGGTTGCCGTTGGTTTAACACCAGGAAATGTATATTATGTGCGGGTTTATGATTATTTTTCTGATGGTGGGCATCCTTTTAACATTTGCGTGAGCGGACAGTCAATTATAGCTGGTACTCAACCAAATGATGAACCCTGTAATGCTATTTATTTACCAAACGTAACAGCAGATTGTAACTATTTAGATTTTTCAACTGTAGGGGCAACTGCAACATCTGCTGCTTTATCTCCAACACCAACAACTTGCCAAAATTGGAATAATGCTTCAAATAGTTATGGAGCACCTTCAAATGGTGGATTCGCATTAGGCACAAAAGATGTTTGGTTTAGTGTAACTGTTCCTGCCAGTGGTGTATTATATGTAACACCTCGTCCTAATATGGCTGCAGGATGGTTAAACGATGCAGTAATGGTTTTGTATCGTGGAGCAAATTGTTCTGCTTTAACACAATATACTTGTTCTGAAGATTATGATTATCCAGGTGGATATAATGACATGCAACCATACATACAAGCAACTGGATTAACACCAGGTGAAATAGTTTATATTAGATATTTTGGATATGGTACAACATCAGGTAATTTTGGACTATGCGTAACTGCACCTACAAACGATTTATGTTCTAATGCTCTTTATATTTGCGATTTAAATGGCTATTCTGCCTCTACAAGTGAAGCTTACAAAAGAGATCACCCTTGTAATATGCGTGGTAATGCCGAAGCAGGAGCAACATATACTTATCAAGTTGGATCGTCGCCTACCGCACCTTTCGGATTAGGCGGTACTTGGGGAACAGGTTCGGCCACACAAAATGTTTATATAGATAAGAATTCTTGGATACGATTTACTGCAGCTAGTCCAACTGTGCAATTACGGGTTAAAATATATAACTGTTGGGGAGTTGGATCTAGTACTTCAGCGGTT
>JAYSTR010000070.1:0-4860 GCA_043719555.1 Bacteroidota bacterium
ATCAGGTTGTACCTCATAAGTTGGTGTAAAATTATTTTCGATATCAACACCAAACCCTTTTTTTACTAAGTCTCTAATGTGCCCAAAACTAGATTTTACAATAAAATCTTTACCTAAAAAGCCTTCAATGGTTTTTGCCTTAGCAGGGGACTCAACAATTACTAAATTCTTTGCCATCTATATATTAGTTTAAAGTTTAAAATTCAAGGTTTTTATTAAAAATTTGATATATATATATAGTATAAATTACACTATTTTAAATATGGATTTTTAAACATTGAATTCCTAAAAAGTTTGCAAAGGAAAAAAATTTAATCGGAATAAACCTAATTTTTATTTTTTATAAACCCATTTTTGTAATTTTAAGTTAGGTAAATTACTGATTATTAATTAAATACAATTATTAAAAAATATTTCATAAAACCAGGCTAGGTGTCAAAATGTCAGAACAAAGCCTTATCTTTGCGTTTTATTAAACGGAGTAAATGGAAAACAAAATAATAGACGAATCGAAACAAGGAGAAGCATTAGTTAGAGAAACTGCTAATAAAGGCGGTAAAAAAATGTTTTTAGAAAGTTATGGCTGCCAAATGAATTTTGCAGATAGCGAAATTGTGGCTTCCATTTTAATTGATAAAGGATATACAACAACTCAAGATTATAAAGAAGCTGATTTAATTTTTGTAAATACCTGCGCTATTCGCGAAAATGCCGAATCAAAAGTTCGTCAACGTTTATATGATTATAAAAAAGTTAAAAAGACCAATAAAAATTTATTAATTGGTGTGTTAGGTTGTATGGCCGAACGTTTAAAGCATCAGTTTTTGGAGCAGGAAAAATTAGTGGATATGGTTGTAGGCCCAGATGCTTACCGCGATTTACCTAATTTAATTGCTGTAGCAGAAGGTGGGCAACAAGCCATTAATGTTATTTTAAGTAAAGAAGAAACCTACGCTGATATTTCGCCTGTTCGTTTAGATCATAATGGTGTAAGTGCTTTTGTGAGTATTATGCGTGGTTGCGATAATATGTGTAGCTTTTGTGTGGTACCTTTTACAAGAGGAAGAGAAAGAAGCCGTGAACCAGAAACGATAGTACGTGAATGTCAAGAAGCATTTGAAAAAGGATACAGAGAAGTTACCTTATTAGGGCAAAACGTAAACTCATATTTATGGAGTGGCGGTGGATTGAAAAAAGAAACCTTAACCGAAGAGCAAAAAGCGAATTCTACAACTTTTGCTGAGTTGTTAGAAATGGTAGCTTTAATCAATCCTGATTTACGTGTGCGTTATTCAACTTCACATCCCAAAGATATGGGCGATGATGTATTACATATGATGGCTAAGTATGAAAATATTTGTAAGTATGTGCATTTGCCTGTACAAAGTGGAAATAGCGATGTATTAGAAAAAATGAATCGTGGATATACACGTGAGTGGTATTTAGATCGTATTGCGGCAATTCGTCGTATTATGCCAGATGCAGGTATTAGTGCTGATATTATTACAGGTTTTTGTGGAGAAACAGAAGAACAACATCAGGATACGTTATCGTTAATGGAAGCGGTGCAATATGAATTTGCATATATGTTTAGTTACAGCGAACGCCCTAAAACATTAGCGGAACGAAAGTATGAAGATGATATTTCGGCTGAAATAAAAAGCAGACGGTTAACTGAAATTGTGGATATGCAACGTAAGCATTCCGAAATACGCACTAAGCAAGGATTAGGCAAAGTATATAAAGTATTAGTAGAAAATGTTTCTAAAAAATCGACAGACATGATGAGTGGAAGAAACACACAAAACACCGTTGTTGTTTTCCCGAAAGGAAACTTAAAAAAAGGTGATTATGTGAATGTGTTAATTACTTCTTGCACTAGTGGTACGCTTATAGGAGAGTGTGTTTAGTCAAATAGTCTTTTAAGTCCAAAATATTATGCAATTAAGTGATATAAAACAACGATTCGGAATTATAGGTAATAACGCTATACTAGAGCGAGCAATTGATATTGCACGCCAAGTGGCACCAACCGATTTAAACGTATTAATTAATGGAGAAAGTGGAACTGGGAAAGAAGTGTTTCCTCAAATAATCCATCAAAATAGTGCACGCAAACACGGACAATATATTGCTGTAAACTGTGGTGCGATACCGGAAGGGACTATTGATAGTGAATTATTCGGACACGAAAAAGGGTCGTTTACAGGCGCACACGAAGCTCGTAAAGGATACTTTGAAGTAGCAGATGGCGGAACTATTTTTTTAGATGAAGTTGGAGAGTTGCCATTAACCACTCAAGCGCGTTTGTTGCGTGTTTTAGAGACTGGCGAATACATTAGAGTAGGTAGCAGTAAAGTTCAAAAAACAAATGTGCGTGTAGTAGCTGCAACTAATATTAATTTTAATATAGCTATTGAAAAAGGGAAATTTAGAGAAGATTTATATTATCGTTTAAATACAGTTCCTATTAATTTACCTCCTTTACGCGAACGCAAGGATGATATTTTTTTATTGTTTAGAAAGTTTGCCAGTGATTTTGCAACTAAGTATCGTATGCCAGCTGTTAAGCTATCTGCGGAGGCTGAGCAAGCTTTAATTAATTATTATTGGCCAGGTAATATTCGTCAGTTAAAAAATATTACTGAGCAACTTTCTATTATCGAGAAAGAACGTGATATTAATTTAGAAACTATTTTACAATACTTACCAAATTATAATTCAAATAAACTGCCAGCATTATCAACTATTTTAGGCAACCATTCTGCTTCGGGTTCTAACGATATGAACGAACGCGATTTGTTGTATAAAGTATTGTTTGATATGAAAAAGGATTTGAACGATTTGAAAAAAGTGGTTCACGGGATGATTCAAAATGGTGGAGCAACCTCAACGATTACTGCTGATGATAATCGTGGAATGGAAAAATTGTATATCGAAGAAAATGACTTTCCTATTATTGCAAATCCTAACGAAGTTAAAATTCATAATCCTGTAATTGTAAAGGATAGTGGAGTAGGGTATAGCCAGCCGATTATTGTGGAGGAATCTTTATCATTACAGGATAAAGAAATTGACATGATTAAAAAGGCACTTAAAAAACACAAAGGTAAACGTAAGTATGCTGCTCAAGAGCTTGGTATCAGTGAGCGTACACTGTATCGTAAAATTAATGAGTATAATATTAGTGAGTAGTTTTTTATCATAAGATATTTCTACTGAAGCTAAAAGAGATTCTTTTAAAAACTAAACCAAATAAACAGCTTCTTTTCCAGCTTTACTAAAATCGGTATCAATGCGTTCTTGTAGGGTAGTTGATAAGGATAAACCAACAAAATCAGCCTTTACAGGAAAACGTGTATGGCTTCTATCAACTAACACCACGGTGTTTAATTGTTTAACAGGTTTATCTAAAAATAATTTAACTGCATACATTAATGTTTTACCACTATTCAAAACATCATCTACTAAAATAACCGATTTGTTTTCGAAATCTTTTTCAGTGAAATCTATTTTAGGTTCAAAAGCCCAAGGATTTTCTTTATCTAATTTTATTTTGCCTACTTTTATTTTAATTTTTGATATCGAATTTAAAATGAGAGCTAAACGCTCGGCAAGCTTATAACCATTGCCATCTATACCAACTAATAATAATTGTTTAGTCGAAAAATTATTTTCGTATATCTGATAAGCTAATCGGTTTAACTTTTGGTTAATTTGAATAGCATCTAATATTTTTGTTTTTTGTACCATAATTTTAAAAGAGCTTTAAAGATAGTTTAATTATTTTATTTTACCTCTTTCATTTGCCTATAACAAAAAAGTCTGTTTCACCTTCGCAAAACAGACTTTTAATTAAATTTAAAATAATTAAGTTCCTGATAACATCGTCCAGCTAACGTTTTCAGGATGCTCCTCAGGTTTAACACTAATTACCGGTACTTTTGAGTGATGAATAACTTGTAATGAATATGGACCTAAAAAGAAACCACTTAATTCTGCATCTTGATCTGTCATAATTGTAATTAATTCGCCGCCAACATTTTCGCAATATTGAACAGTAGTTACTGCTCTGTTTTTTACATTCTCTTTTATTTCTGTATGGCAAATTAAACCTTTGTTTTTTGCCATTTCAGATATCTGATGTAAAATAACTTCCATTGCTGGTTTGCGACTTTCTTCATCACTTGTTAATAAGCCTAACACATATACCTGAGCACCAAACTGCTTAGCTAATTCTAAGGTATAGTTTACTTTGTGGCGCGTATGTTCTGAATTATCAATTGGTAAAATAATTTTGCTATAACCTAATTTTTGTGAGTGCTGACTCATCGTCATTACTGGGCATGGACTTTTAGTAATTACTTTTAATGTGTTACTACCAATAGTTAAATCTTCCCACGAAGTGTAACCATGTGTTCCCATCACGATTAAATTAGCTTCAACTTCTTTTGCAATTTTCACAATTTCGCTTGTGGGATTTCCTGACGCAACAATTGTAGTAACCTCAATGCCATATTTTTTATGAATATCGGCTGCTAATTCCTCTAGTTTTTTGTTTACTTCAACCGATGCGCTTTCTAAATTTTCTAAAGTTATACTTGGTGTAAATACATTAAATTTTTCCCATTGACGAGATATAACGTGAACCAAGTAAACACTGCCTTTGGTGTATTGTGCCAAAAAAGCACCATGTTCTATGGCTAATAATGACGTGTCAGAAAAATCAGTAGTGATAATGATTTTTTTTGTGTTTAAGTGTATCATACGTTTGTTTTTAGTTATTGATTTATTATTAGTGGTATTTAGTTTAGCTTAATGATTAAAATTTTCTAATTCTTGAGGATTATGTTTGTGTTT
>JAYSTR010000008.1:0-15783 GCA_043719555.1 Bacteroidota bacterium
TTTATTTAGCATCAGAATCAAATGAAATATTAGGTGGATTTGAAAATACAGGAAATGGGTTTGAATATAAAATGTTAGATATAGAAATGGTATTTTTAAAACCTATAAAAGATGAGGAAGTAAAATTAAAAACAACAACTGAGCTTAAAGATTTGTACTATAAAGAAAATTTATTTAAATCAGGTGGAAGTGATTTGCCACTAGAATCAAAAAATAAATTAAATATTTTGATACAAAAACTCAAGGAAAATTCTAAAATGCGAGTTGAAATTACTACACATACAGATTGTAAAGGTTCTGCTGATTTAAATCAAAAATTATCTTTTAAACGAGCAACAGTAATTTCAAATTATTTTATTAGTAAAGGGATTGAGAAACATAGAATAAAAGCTATAGGAAAAGGAGAGAGTGAACCTTTAAATTCTTGTATAGACGAAGTACCTTGTACGGAAAATGAGTTAGAAGTGAATAGACGTTCTGAGTTTAAATTTTATATTTCTGAATAAAATCATGAGAAAAATAGTTGTAAGTTATATTTTATTTTTTTGTGCAATAAATTTATTAGCACAAATTCCAGCTAACGTTAAAATAAATGATAAAGCACCAAATTTCATTTTACCATCTTATAATAATACAGTTGAAAATTACAGCTTCCCAATTAAAAAAAATGTCGTTTATCTTTATTTTTGGAACTCTCAGGAAGAAAAATCAAAAGAAAATTTTTATAAGTATAAACGAATTTATAAAAACCATGTAAAAGAAAAATTTAAAAATGGTGATGGTTTTGATATGATTTTTATTGCGCTTCAATCGGATAAGACTAGTTGGGAAGCAGATATTAAAAGTTATAATTTAACTCGAATAAAAAATGTTATTGCAGTAAAAGCTTACGATGATTATTTCGTGAAACAGTATAGTGTAAAAAATGTACCACAGGGATTTGTAATAGATGAATTAGGTAAAGTAGTATCAATAAATCCCGATATAGAAGAACTACAAGCCGTATTAAATACTAAATTATCAACTCCAAAGAAAATAAAAAACATTAAGGATATTTCAGGTAAAATTTCGCAACCATTGCAAGAAAATAAAAAATACATTGGTAACGAAAAAATATATGTAACTAATACAAATAAAGATACTATTCAAACAATAACTACGAGTGCTCTTGGAACATTTACTATTAGTAACGTAGGTGAGCAAGATAAAATTACATTATTAATGTCAAATTCACCCGAAATTAATAATGAAGAAATACTTTTACTTGAAAACGAAGAAGGAGACGAAATAAGTGATTTTGATCATCAGCCTTCAGGTTACTCTTGCACAATTTCAAAAACAGATATGGGTGATATGAAGACACCTGTTAAGGAAATTGCTGAATTTTATTATTCCGAAAATTTATTTACTTCTGGTGGAACAGAATTAAACTCAGAAGCTAAACAAAAATTAAGTATACTAATAGAAACTTTGCAACAAAATCCTAAATTAAAAATTGATATTATTACACATACAGATTGTAAAGGAGATGCTGTTTTTAATGAAAAGCTATCGTTAAAACGTGCAAATGTTTGCGCTAATTACTTTGTAAAAAATGGTATTACCAAAACTAGAATAGTAACCATTGGTAAAGGTGAATCTATGCCAATAAATAATTGTACTGATGGTGTAAATTGCACAGATAAAGAATTAGAAGTAAATAGACGAACTGAATTTAAATTTTATATAGCTCAATAATTATGTTAAAAAAACTAGTCAACACTATATTCTTTGCAGTATTTTTCTTGAATTTAACTGCTCAATTAAATATCCCAAATCCACTTAATTTAAAGAAATATTCATATTTAGATAAGAATAAAAAAGCTGTTGAATACGATTTGTCTAAAGATGAGAAAAAAGCTTTTTTGTTTTATGATATTAAAACTGAAGCATTAGCTGAAGTAATGTATAATGGTAGCGAATTTGTTTTTGATAAAACTCAAATATCTGTTTTTCCTATTTACTTTACAGGTGAGCTTAAAAAGAAGCAAGGACAAAATTTTCCATCTAAAATTCCTACACAACTGCATAGAGATATTAGTAAAACAATATTTAAAAATTTTAATATCTCCGAAAATGATTTGCCAATTTTTATATTATACGACGAGAAAAATAAATTGTGTGGATTTGCAAAAAACACCGAACAAATTAATGAAATTGATTGTGGAGAAACAGTTATTACATCACATTTCTTAAGATTAAAAATATTAACTGAAGAAAATGATAAAACCCAAAAACCATACTCGAACAAAACAGTATTTGTAATTGGAGCAAATAAACTTGATACTATTGCAAAAGTGATGACTAATAAATTTGGTGATTTTGATGCCCAGTTACCAAACTTAAACCAAGATTACTTAGTTAGAGTTAATGAAACAGATCCTAATATTAAATTCGCATTACTATCAACACAATCAGGCAAACTTATTGGAAATTTTACTGCTGCTGAAGGTGGATTTGTGTATCGAATTTTAAAATTAGATTTAATAAAACTTCCAGATATAGCTGTTGAAGATGATTTAGAATTAATATTTAAAACTAAATCAAATGAGAAAAATAATCAATTTGAAATCACAGAAAACTTATTTTACGAGTCGGGTAAAAATAAATTAACTGATAACTCTAAGCAAACCTTAAATAAGATTATTGTTATTTTAAAAGAACATAAAGAGTTTAATTTATTAGTTATATCTCATACAGATTCACAAGGAGATAGCCCTAAAAATCTAGAATTATCGACTCAACGTTCGCAAGCGGCCGTAGATTATATAAGTAAAAAAGGTATTGATAAATCTCGTTTAAGAGCTGAAGGAAAAGGTGAAACTGAAGTCAGAAACCGTTGCAAAGATAATGTAGATTGTTCTGATAAAGAACACGAATACAATAGACGAACTGAATTTAGGTTTACAAAGCAATAAAACATAAATTTAAAGGCTGTCAATCGCCCTGACAAACAGCGCAAAATCACTAAATTTCCTCTTAAAAATAGTGTAAAAACTGACAATTTTTCGGTTTTTTATTACTGGCAAACATATTGATTGTGTACATTTGCCAAAAAATTGCACTATGGAAAATAACGAGAAAAATACAGTTAATCAATCTGAAGAACCTATCATTGATACCAATGAGGTAAAAGTTGATGCTACGGATGATGTTAAACAAGATACTGAAGATTCGGAACCCATTGATTTTGTTGCAAAAATTGCAGAATTAAATGATCGATATTTACGTTTATATTCAGAATTCGATAATTACCGTAAACGTACCGCTAAAGAAAAATCAGATATTATACGTTCGGCAGGCGAAGATGTGTTTAAAGCCATTATTCCTACTATTGATGATTTTGAACGCGCTATTAAAGCAAACGAAAATGTTGTTGATGCCACTCCAATAAAAGAAGGTATGGCGCTTATCTATAATAAATTAAAGGCAACGTGCTTAAGTAAAGGTTTAGAACCAATGGATAGCGTTGGAAAATTATTTGACGCAGATTTAATGGAAGCTATTACACACATTCCATCACCATCTGATGATATGAAAGGGAAAGTTATTGATGATGTTGAAAAAGGATATAAGCTAGGTGATAAAGTAATTCGTTTTGCAAAAGTTGTAGTTGGTAATTAGTATTTAGTAATTAATTCCGATGAGTATCGGATTCAAAATAGAATTGAAAAAATGAGCAAAAGAGATTTTTACGAAATACTTGGAGTAAGCAAAAGTGCCAGCGATGATGAAATTAAGAAAGCTTATCGTAAGTTAGCTATTAAATTTCATCCGGATAAAAATCCTGATGATAAAGCAGCTGAAGAAAAATTTAAAGAAGCTGCAGAAGCCTATGAAGTTCTAAGTAATGCTGAAAAACGTCAGCGCTACAATCAATTTGGGCATGCAGGTGTTGGTGGAGCTTCTGGAGGCGGACAAGGCGGTGGATATGGTGGCGGAATGAATATGGATGACATATTTAGCCAGTTTGGAGATATTTTTGGCGGAGGAGGATTTGGAGGAGGATCTCGTAGTGGAGGTGGAAGAAGAGTTGTACGTGGATCTAACTTAAGAATTAAGGTGAAACTAAATTTGCAAGAAATTGCAAAAGGAGTTGAAAAAAAATTAAAGGTAAATAAGTTTGTAAGTTGTACAACTTGTTCTGGTAGTGGTGCTAAAAATGGTCAGGTAGAAACTTGTAAAACGTGTCATGGATCTGGAACACAAACTCGCGTTCAACAAACGTTTTTAGGGGCTATGCAAACGCAAACTACTTGTAGTGCTTGTAATGGCGAAGGTAAAACGGTAAAAGATAAATGTAATACTTGCCATGGCGATGGTATTACCAGAGCAGAAGAAGTTATTTCAATAAATATTCCTGCTGGAGTTGCAGAAGGTATGCAATTATCGGTTAGTGGAAAAGGAAATGCAGCACCTCGTGGCGGTATTAATGGCGATTTATTAGTATTGATTGAAGAAGAAGAACATTTGGAGCTAAAACGTGATGGCTCAAATTTATTTTATGATAGCTATGTAAGTTTTATAGACGCCGCATTAGGTACCTCTATAGAAATACCAACGGTTGATGCTAAAGTTAAAATAAAAATTGATGCAGGTACACAAAGTGGCAAAGTATTGCGTTTAAAAGGCAAAGGCTTACCTGATGTGAATTCTTATGGCATTGGCGATTTGTTAGTTAACATAAATGTGTGGACGCCACAATCATTAACAGCTGAAGAGAAAAAAGTATTAGAAAATTTAAAAGACTCTAAAAACTTTATTCCAAATCCTAACCGTAAGGAAAAAGGATTTTTTGATAGAATGAAAGAATATTTTGAGTAATATTTTTTACAAAATTAAAAAGCCTCTTGCGATTAGTCGTAAGAGGCTTTTTTAATGCACTAAACTTCGTAACTATATTCCCAAGCAGACTTATAATAATTATGATTTTCGCAATATTCTATAAACGCTTTATAAAAAGGATGATTGCCAATGGTTGCTGTATCCATTATTACCACTAATTTTTTCTTAGCACGTGTTAAAGCTACATTCATACGTCGTATATCGGATAAAAATCCAATTTCAGAATTAATATTACTACGTACTAATGAAATGTAAATGACGTCACGTTCCTCTCCCTGAAATCCATCTATGGTTTTAACCGCGAGTTCGCTTACAGGATATTGACTATAATCAAAGGTTATGAGTTTCTCTTTAAGTAATTCAATTTGTTCTTTATAGGGCGAAATAATTCCTATACTTATTTTTTGTTGTGCATTTGAATATTGATATTGCTGTAACAAGAGTTCTAAGTGTTTAAATAATAAATCAGCTTCACCTTTATTGCTCATACTTAAGGTTTCGGGATTTTGAAATTCATCAAAGCTGCAACCTGCGGTATCTATTAATGAAATTGGTAAATTAAGGAGTTCGAATTCTTCGTTTAAACTTAATAATGTTTCCTTAACTGTAGCATCAGCTTCTAATTGGTTTTTATAAAAATAAGCATTGCTAAATTGCATAATATGCTGATGCATACGATACTGGCGAGTTAACAAGGTTGATACATTTTCATATTTCGTTAATCTGTCCAGCATCGTATTATCCAAACCTTCTTGTTTTGCTTTAATACTTTTTACAACAGGTGGTAATTGAAAATGATCACCACTAAAAATAACACGTTTGCATTTTAATAAGGGTATCCACGATATGGCTTCTAACGCTTGTGAGGCTTCATCAAAAAATAAAGTATTAAATGTTTTTTTGGCTAAAGCTTTATTAGTTGATGCAACAGGTGTACAGCAAATAACTTGTGCATTTTCGAATAAGGAATTTACAATGTAATCTTCTAATACTCGAGATTCTCTGATACAATTTTTCGCTTCAGTATAATAAAGTGTACGTTGTTGTGCATCTTCTTTACCAAATACACGTTTATATTTCCCAGCCATTTTAAAATACTCTTCCGCATTTCTGCGTAAGTTTTTAATGTCTTTGTAGTTAATATGATTCTGAACCTGACCATCAATAGTCGCTTTAATCAAATTTTCGTTTACCCGAGCTGGATGCCCCACACGTAAAACATTAACACCTTGTTCAATTAATTTTTCCGTAATTAAATCAACGGCAGTATTTGTGGGAGCACAAACTAAAACTTGTTTTTCGGTTTGTAACACTAAACGGATAGCTTGTACGATGGTTGTTGTTTTACCTGTGCCAGGAGGGCCGTGAACAACAGCTACATCGTTAGCGGCTAAAATATGTCGTACGGCTTTGTTTTGTGAAAAATTAAGTTGAGGAATAATAATGGCTTCATCAACTTTATCAAAAGTTGGCGGTTCTGATCCTTCAATAATTTCACGTAGTTCAGAAACTCTGTTATTTCGCGCTCCAATAACTTCATCTAAGGCTTTCTGCATTTCAATGTAAGAGTTATCATCAAATTGAATATTTACACCTAATCTTCCTTCATAACACCAATCAGGCAATTCATCAGTATGAAGTATAATCTTCATTTTATTTTTATTCGATTGCTTGATTGTTCCGGTAATTTCCTGAATATCATCGGCATTTTTATTAGAAAACAATGTAATGTTTTTACCCGAGCTAAATTGATGTGGTGTATCTAAATTATTGGTTCGCTCAATTTCTATGTGAATATAATCAGCGTAGCCTAATTCATCATTTAGTATTTGTATAGGAAACCATGTTACACCATTTTTTTTACGTTGCTCGATACTGGCTTTTAAAAATTGTTCCTTGTATTGGTAGTAATCTTCTTCACGTTCCAGAATCAATAATTCTTTTAGTTTCTTTAATCTATCTATGCTTTTCATTTTCCGTTCACTTGTTTTCTCATAAATTGTCAAATTAAATCATTGCCGAATTAACTCACTATTTACCTAATTCGTAATTATAAATTTGTCTGCCTAATTCAGCTAAATAGGGCAGGGCAATGGTGTTATATTCGTATTTTCCATCGTTTATAATTTCGTTGGCATTAGTATATATAACAGCACTCAACATAAATTCTATGTTTTTAGTTTTGTTTTGTATGTAGGCACAATCAACCATAAAACCATAAGATTGCCCAACAATGTTAGTTATTTTTAGTGTCGTATCAGTAATTGGTTTTTTACTATCTCCATAAATAAAATATTTTTTATAACTGTCAAAATATTCTTTTGTATTGTAAGTTGGATGTTGGCTTTCGCGAGGATAACGTGTTAAATAATCTATTAAAAACTGTTGATCGCTTTTAGTTATGTGGTATTGATTTTCAGTAAGGTAATGGTCGTTAAATAATAACCGTTGTAACATAGAGTGTATGTTTTGCAACGATAAATAATTCATCCCCGAAAAATCTTTAGGTGTATTTATTTTTTTATTTTTAGAGTTGATGTAAGCTTTACCAACAGTTACTTTTCCTAATGGATGGGGATATAATACTGATGATAATTGTTGTTTTTGAAAATATTGTAGTTTTAAATCATCTGAATAAAATGAAATAGGATTTGTAGTGGAATGTTCTGTGCCAATACAACCACCATCAAAACGATTAACGATACGCGCATTTTTATAACCTAAGTTTGATAAACGAGTGTGTAGATAATCAACCCCTAAAAATTCATACACTCTACCATAAGCAAAATTATCGCTTACTAAAAACATGCGTTTAATGTATTGCGCAATGCTAGGGTAGGAGTTTAAGCTCGTAGTATCTTTTTTTACAGTATGTTGGCAAGCATTGGCACTATCCGTAAACATAATCAGGTTTTTATCTAAACCTAATTCGTTAAGTTTTTCGAGTGCTAAAATAGCTGTCGGTAATTTTACTAAACTGGCGCAATAAAAATAGTTTGTGGAATCAACTAAATATGTATAGTTTTTAAAATTTGGTTTCCCTTCATTATCTCTATTAATTTGAGTGTAAATAATTTGTATGCGGTATTTGTTTGCATTAGCAGCAACTGATTTTAATAGGGGACTTTTAGATAATAGTTCAGGGAACGAAAATTCTTGCGCATTAATAGTGTTTGCCAATACATATAAAACAGCAAATATAATAAGTCTTTTCATAGCATATATAAAGCTACAAGATACGATTACTACTAAAATTTATGAGGGAAACTTATTATGAAATATGAGTTAATATATATTATAAAAAAGCTAACTAATATTAAGTAGATAGCTTTTTCAATTAGTTTTTTTAAACTAAGCACGCAAATATAATAGTTTTATTCTTTAACTATTTTTTTTCTCACTATATCATTACTCATTTTTAATTCTATAAAATATACACCACAATTTAAGTGACTAATATTAATGGATGATTGTTGGTTGCTGAGCGTAGTCGAAGCAACAACATCACCCAACATATTTATAATTTTAACCTCCTGCTTGTCACCCTGAGCGGAGTCGAAGGGCATAATATTTAAAATACTATTTGTAGGGTTAGGATAAACAGTAAATGCATTTTTGTCAGAATTTGATTGTATAACATTAGTTACTACTCCTATATCATTATAGACCACTAATCCTTTTGGCGTGGCTAACCAAACATTATTTATCTTATCCACATCAAAATTGATAATTACTGGACTTGGTATAATTGAATTTAAGCCAAAATAACTATGAGCTGATGGTGGATTAAATATTATTGCATCAAAAAAATCAGCTCCACTATGACTAATCGTATATTTACCATAGTTATTAATTGCAAATTGTTTTTCAGGATTCTGATTGTATTGATCATCACTAATAAGATTATTAGTTGCATCAAATCGTCTTAATCGCTGATTAGTTGTAGGCGGCTGGGCAGTTGATAAATTAATTAACTCAAATCTGTTTTTGTATTTATCTGTAAATACCAAATTATATGAGCAGATTGAATTATAATCACTAAAACAATAATTTATAGATAAAGTTGTTGAATTTATGATTGTGAAATTTTGGACTCTTTCAACACTATCAATAAAGGTTAGAGGGGTTCCTGTTCCTGGCCCTGATAATACTGGATATCCCACACTTATTCCATATAAAGTATGGTTACTATGATATACCAGTTTGTCTATTTTTTGTAAGAAAGAGTTTGATGTATTTATATTTAAAACAGATTCATCACTTGAGTTAAACTTAACAATACCATTCGTCTTGTTGTATAAAAACACATCATTACTATCTATGGCTAATCCATTAAAATTTTCAGAAGGTAAAGTAGATAAATTGCTTTGATTATATAAAGTAAATACATTGTTTTTTAATTTGTAAAAGCCATTATTTGCATTTGTAAACCAAATAGTATTATCATAACCTATTTTAAAAGTATCAATAATATCTGTCGGAATATTAGAGTTAGAAGTATTGTACCACGTCCAAACATTATTATCAAAACTGTATAATCCATTTGTAGTGCCTATCCATTTCACATTATTGCTATCACTCTCTACCCAAGTAATATTATCATCAATTAAGGGAGAGTTGGTATGGTCAAATAATACAAAATTTGGATTTTGCGAAAAAATAGTACCAAAAATGGTTATGAGAATAACGGAAAATAATGCTTTCATATTTAAATCAATCAGAAAATAAATTTAAACTTATTTATTTAAATAGAGGCTACCGTTAAATAGATAATTTACACATTTTCAGATTGACTTACTGCTAATACCCCACAAGTACAATCTATGTAAATATTAATAAAAAATTGATTATATAAACCCCACTTTACTTATATTTGGGTTAATTAAAATTATTAGTTTTTCTGCAAAATGTCTGTACCAAAAGCCCCTCCTTATATCAATCGCGAAATCAGCTGGTTATCGTTTAATGATAGAGTTTTACAAGAAGCCTCTGATCCAACTACACCTTTAATTGAACGTTTAAAATTTTTAGGAATTTTTAGTAATAATCGCGATGAGTTTTATCGTGTGCGGGTAGCTACCATTAAACGGTTAACTAAACTTGGTCGAAAAGCAGCTGTTATTTATGGTGACGACCCGAAAGAGTTGTTACATAAAATGCAAAAAAAGGTTATCGAACAGCAAGATCGTTTTGAAGATATTTATCAAGAAGTTCAAAAACAACTTGCTAAGCAAAATGTATTTATTATTAATGAAAAGCAGTTAAGCTCTACTCAACAACATTTTGTAAAAGATTATTTTCATAAAGAAGTTGTATCAGCCTTGTTCCCTATAATGGTAGATGAGCACAAACAGTTTCCATACATGAAAGATAAGTACGGTTATTTGTTTGTACGATTAATTGCAAATTCACCCAAGCAAAAAAATAAATATGCGTTAATTGAAATTCCCTCAAAACAAACTACTCGCTTTGTAAAACTACCTCACGATAAAAATAAACATTACATTATTTTATTAGATGATGTAATCAGATTTAATGTTCACGAAATATTTTCGGTTTATGGTTATACGGTTAAAGAGTGTATCAATATTAAATTAACACGTGATGCCGAATTAGATATAGAAAACGATGTAAGTAAAAGTATGCTCGAAAAAATATCTAAAAGTGTAAAGGATAGAAAAAAAGGCTTACCTGTTCGCTTTGTATATGATAGCTCAATGAGTAATGAGATGCTTAATTTTATTATGAAAAAATTAGGTATGAATAAAAAAGATAACGCTATAGCAGGTGGTCGTTATCATAATTTTAAAGATTTTATTCAGTTTCCGAATATTGGTGAAAAAGGTTTAGTGTATAATCATCCGCGTGCTTTAAATCACAAGTATTTACATAATATTTCTACTAGTATTTTGCAGGTAGTAAAGCAAAAAGATATTTTATTAAATTATCCATATCATACATTTGATCATATTATTACATTATTGCGGGAGGCGTCTATAGATCCAACTGTAGAAAATATTAAAATCACTTTGTATCGTGTTGCCGATTCATCAAAAATTGCCAATGCGTTAATTAACGCCATTAAAAACGGAAAAAAAGTAACGGTTTTAGTTGAATTGCAAGCACGATTTGATGAAGAAAATAATATTTATTGGGCTAATAAATTACAGGAAGAAGGAGCACACGTTATTTATGGTGTGCCAGGTTTAAAAGTACATAGCAAATTAATTATTATTACAACACGTGTTAATGGTAAAGAAATAAAATACGCGCACATTGGCACAGGTAATTTTAACGAAAAAACTGCTCGTATTTATACCGATTTTACGTTGCTAACTTCTGATAAAAACATTACCGACGAAATATCACAGGTGTTTGATTTTTATGCTAACAATTTTAAAATAGGAGCATACAAGCATTTGGCAGTAGCTCCATTTTTTATGCGTCAAACGTTTGTTGATTTAATTGATAATGAAATAAAATTAGCAAAGCAGAAAAAGCCAGCGCAAATTATTTTAAAAATGAATAGTTTGGTTGATAAAGGAATGATTCAAAAATTGTACGAAGCTTCACAAGCTGGTGTTAAAATCACGGTCATCGTTCGTGGAATTTGTTCCTTAGTTACAGAAATACCAGGCTTTAGTGATAACATAAAAGCGTATAGTATTATTGATAAATTTTTAGAACATACTCGTGTTTTTGTTTTTGGATGTAATGGTAACGAAAAAATATTTATTACATCGGCCGATTGGATGAGTCGTAACCTTGATAGTAGAAGTGAAGTAGCCGTTCCGATTTATAGTCCTGAAGTAAAAAAGCAAATTTTAGATATTATAAATATTCAATTATCGGGTAATACTAAGGTTCGTATATTAGATAGATTTCAACAAAATAATTATAAAAAAGCCGCTGTAGGCGAACCTAAAGTTCGTGTACAAGATGCTATTTATGATTATTTACTAAAAGATAAAGAGCAATACTTAAAGAGTTTAAAACGCTTACAAACTAAAACAAAATAATATGATTTTTGCAGCAGTAGATATTGGAAGCAACGCAATGCGTTTGTTATTTTGTAGAGCTTATGATGTAAATGGTAAGCCTCATTTTAGTAAAGAAGAATTAATTCGTTTGCCAATTCGTTTAGGTGAGGATGTTTTTTTAAATGGAAAAATATCTGATAGAAAAGCGGAAAAATTAATTACAGCAATGCGTGGTTTTCGCGAACTTATTAAAGTTTATGAAGTAGATGGTTTTAGAGCTGTAGCAACCAGTGCAATGCGTGATGCATCTAATAGTGCAGAAATTATTGCACGCATAAAAAAAGAAGCCGATTTAGAAGTAGAAATTATTGATGGGAAATTAGAAGCTCAGTTAGTATTCTCAAATCATATCGAAGAATTGTTAAACCCAAAACATGCCTATTTATATATCGATGTGGGTGGAGGTAGCACTGAGTTAACGTTATATAACAATCATAAAGTAATAGCGGCTAAGTCGTTTAATATTGGTACAGTTCGTTTGTTACTTGATAAAGTTGATAAAGATGAATGGGAAAAAATGAAAGAGTGGATAAAAAAATCAACCCTTGGAGTTAAGCCTTTGCATGCGATTGGTTCGGGAGGAAACATAAATAAAATATTTAAAATGAGTAAAAAGGATAATAAAAATCTGAGTTACTCTAAACTAAAAGGTATTTATGATATGTTAAACTCTTATACGTATCAAGAGCGTATGGATGTATTAGGATTGAAACCAGATAGAGCCGATGTTATTGTTCACGCTGCACGAATATTTATTACAATTATGAAAACAGCTGATATCGAAGATATTTTCGTTCCTCAAATAGGATTATCAGATGGTATTATTCACGATTTGTACGATAAGGCAATTGCATAAAAAAGGAGATTGTTTTCACAATCTCCTTTTTAGTTTTTAAAATATCGGATATTAACTATCTTCTTTTTTCTTTTTTGGTTTAGTTGGTTTAACTGTTCTAACAATAATTTCTTTTTTATCATCATCAAAATCAATTTCAATTAAATCGCCTTCCGCTAAATTATTTTTAATAATTTCTTCAGCCATTGGATCCTCTAAATACTTCTGAATGGCACGTTTTAAAGGCCTTGCACCATATTGCACATCGTAGCCTTTTTCAACAATAAAATCTTTTGCTTTGTCAGTAATTTTAATTGTGTAACCTAACGAGTTAACTCTTCCAAATAAACTATTTAATTCAATATCAATAATTTTATGAATGTCTTCTCTGTTTAAAGAGTTAAACATAATCACATCATCAATACGATTTAAAAACTCTGGTGCAAAAGCTTTTTTCAAGGCATTTTCTACAACACCTTTATTCATATCGGCTTCGCTTTCAATACGTGTTTGTGTACCAAAACCAACACCTGTACCAAAGTCTTTTAACTGACGAGCACCAATGTTAGATGTCATTATAATGATCGTATTTTTAAAGTCAATTTTACGACCTAAACTATCAGTTAACATACCATCATCTAATACTTGTAACATCATATTAAATACATCCGGATGTGCTTTTTCAATCTCATCTAATAACACAACAGAGTAGGGTCTACGACGAACTTTTTCAGTTAATTGTCCACCTTCTTCATAACCAACATATCCCGGAGGAGCACCTATTAAACGAGTTACGGCAAATTTCTCCATATACTCACTCATATCAATACGAATTAAAGCTTCATCATTATCAAATAAATGTTTGGCTAAAATTTTCGCTAATTGTGTTTTACCAACACCTGTAGGTCCTAAGAAAATAAATGAACCAATTGGTTTATTAGGATCTTTTAATCCTGCACGGTTACGTTGTATTGCTTTAACTACTTTCTTTAAAGCTTCATCTTGTCCAATAACTTTTCCTTGAAGGGTTTCAACCATTTTGGTTAATTTTTCACCTTCGTTTTGAGATATACGCTGAACAGGAACGCCACTCATCATCGATACAACTTCGGCAACGTTATCTTCGCTAACAGTTACTCTATTAAGTTTAGATTCCTCTTCCCAAACTTTTTTAGCAGCATCTAATTGTGCTTGTAATTGCTTTTCGGTATCACGTAATTTTGCAGCTTCTTCATATTTTTGAGAACGTACAACTTGGTTTTTTAATTCCTTAATGTCTTCCATTTTTTTCTCAAGCTCCAAAACATTTTCTGGTACATTGATATTTGTAATATGAACACGAGAACCAGCTTCATCTAACGCATCAATTGCTTTATCTGGTAAATGTCTGTCAGTTAAATAACGCGCTGTTAAAGTAACACAAGCTTTAATAGCTTCTGGTGTATATACTACATTATGATGATCTTCGTATTTTGATTTAATGTTATTTAAAATTTGTAACGATTCATCTTGTGTAGCCGGCTCAATTATTACTTTTTGAAAACGACGCTCTAAAGCTCCATCTTTTTCGATGTGCTGACGATATTCATCTAATGTTGTAGCACCAATACATTGTATTTCACCGCGAGCTAAAGCTGGTTTAAACATATTGCTGGCATCCATACTTCCACTTGCACCACCTGCACCAATAATCGTGTGAATTTCGTCAATGAAAATAATTACATCCGGATTTTTTTCTAACTCATTCATTACAGCTTTCATTCGCTCTTCAAACTGGCCACGGTATTTTGTGCCAGCCACTAAGGATGCTAAATCCAAAGTAACTACACGTTTACCAAATAATACACGTGATACTTTGCGCTGAACAATGCGTAATGCTAAACCTTCTGCAATAGATGATTTACCCACACCTGGTTCACCAATTAAAATAGGATTGTTTTTCTTACGACGAGATAAAATTTGAGATACACGCTCAATTTCTTTTTCACGACCAACCACTGGATCTAATTTTCCATCTTCAGCCATTTTGGTTAAATCTCTACCGAAATTATCTAATACCGGTGTACGTGATTTTGATTCGCCTGGTTTTTTAGCGCCAGTTCCACTGCCAGTACCAAAAGACGCTTCATCATTTTCATCTTCATCACCACCTGCGGCAGCGTTTTCAATTTTGTGCGGATTTTCCATAAAGTTTTCTAATTCTAATTTTACAGAGTTGTAATCAACTCCAAATTTTCCTAAAGTTTTTGTTACCACGTTATCGTTTTCTTTTAAAATACACATTAATAAATGTTCAGTACCAATTTGTGGTGCTTTAAAAACTTTTGCTTCTAAATACGTTAATTTCAACGTTTTTTCAGCTTGTTTAACTAATGGAATATTAGCTAAATTATTTACCTTTCTCATAGATATAGGTAAACTTTGCTCAATTTGTTTTCTTAAATCCTGAATATTTACACCCAAGTTTTTTAATAATTTAATTCCTACACCCTCGCCGTCACGAATCATACCAAGCGCTAAATGCTCAATGCCAATATAATCGTGCCCTAATCGTAAGGCTTCTTCTCGGCTAAACGTTATCACGTCTTTTACGCGCTGTGAAAATTTTGCTTCCATAAAAATTAGTTTTAAAGTTCTTTTTTTAATTTATAGTAAATCGCCTAATTATCAAATCTACTAACTGACCAATTGAAAAAATTATGCCACAATCAAAAGTAACCGAATATGGCAGTTTTGCACAATTATTAAATCCTTTTTTTTAACACCAAAACTGTTAATAACTCTACTCCTAAATTACTCAATAAATACCTATTTTCAAAGACTGAAATAAAAATTTGTGTTAATGTTTTAACGGATTATGTGTTAATTATTTGGTATGACAATGTTGCATAAATCAACGATTATTACTACAAAATTTGACTAATAAGATTTAATAAAGCATAAACATTTTAAAAATATAACTATAAAGAAAAATGAGCGGAGAAAGAATTATTCCAATTAACATTGAAGAGGAAATGAAAACAG
>JAYSTR010000071.1:0-4854 GCA_043719555.1 Bacteroidota bacterium
AATGGAAGACGGCAAGTTTTTAAAAATTACTGATCGTAAAAAAGAAATGTTTAAAACCTCTGGTGGAAAATACATTACACCTCAAATTACCGAGAATAAATTAAAAGAAAGTCGATTTATTGAACAAGTAATGGTAATAGGCGAAAACGAAAAATTCCCTGCAGCCTTTATTATTCCTAAATTTTCTTTTATTAAAGTATGGTGCGAAAAACATAACCTTATTATTTCTACCAACGAAGAAATGGCCAGTAGCGAACTGGTTAAAAATCGAATTATGCGCGAAGTTGAAAATACTAACTTAGAATTAGCTCCCTATGAGCGCATTAAAAAAATTGAATTATTACCACATGAGTGGACTATTGAAAAAGGGGAAATGACCCCTAAACTTTCCCTTAAGCGTAAAGTAATTTTAAGTAATTACAAAAACGCTTACGATAAAATATATTCTTAAATTTTCCTATTTATTATGCGTACATAATATTTTTTTGTATATTTGTTTTAGAAATCATGAGTAAAAAACACACAGAAACCATTGACTCTAAATTAAAAACGGCATGGCACGTAGTTAGTCGTATGTATAATGCAGAAGCTGCATTTCATGACCTAACCATTTCTATGGGTCATTTTTTATTAAGCATAGATAGTAAAGAAGGCATTTATGGTTCTGAATTAGCTCCGCTACTTGGAATGGAGAGCACCTCGTTATCACGCATTACATTATCCTTGGAGCAAAAAAAATTAATTGAACGTATTCCTGATAAAACTGATAAGCGTAAAATAAAAATTATGCTTACCGAAAAAGGGAAATTAGCTAAAGATTTAGCGAAAAATGTTGTTCGCAATTTTAATCATTTAGCCGAAGTAAAAATCGGTAAAGAACGAATGACTGAGTTTTTTGCCACGATAGATGAGATTACAGCCTTAGCTGAGGAAAGAAATAAATTAATTAAACAATAAATAATATGAAAAGATTAATTCAAAAAATTGCCGTATTAGGCTCAGGAGTTATGGGAAGCCGTATAGCCTGTCACTTTGCAAACATTGGTTGCGAAGTATTATTGTTAGACATTGCTCCTAAAGAACCCAATGATGCTGAAAAAGCAAAAGGTTTAACTTTAGAAAGTAAGGTTGTGAAAAATAGAATTGTAAACGACGCTTTGCAATTTGCCCTAAAATCTAACCCATCCCCTATTTATAAAAAGGAGTTTGCAACTCGTATCTCAACAGGAAATTTTGATGATGATATGTCAAAAATTGCAACGTGTGATTGGGTTATAGAAGTTGTTGTTGAAAATTTAGATATTAAAAAAATAGTTTACGATAAGGTTGAGAAATTCCGTAAACCAGGATCATTAGTAACCTCCAATACTTCTGGGATTCCTATTCACTTAATGGCCGAAGGACGTAGCGATGATTTTAAAGCTAACTTCTGTGGATCACATTTTTTTAATCCTCCACGTTATTTAAAATTATTAGAAATTATTCCTACGGCTAACACTAATCCTGAAGTTGTAAAATTTTTAATGGAATTTGGTGAACAACATTTAGGTAAAACAACTGTATTGTGTAAAGATACTCCAGCCTTTATTGCTAACCGAGTTGGCGTATATGGCATTATGGCGTTATTACATACTGTTGAGAAAATGGGTTTAACCGTTGAGGAAGTTGATAAATTAACGGGGCCTGTTTTAGGTCGTCCAAAATCAGCAACTTTCCGCACGGGTGATGTAGTTGGTTTAGATACTTTAATTAATGTAGCTAACGGATTAAAACAAAATTGCCCTAATGATGAAGCTCGCGCTTTATTTGAGTTACCTGACTATTTGAAGAAAATGGCAGAAAATAAATGGCTTGGAGATAAAACAGCACAAGGCTTTTACAAAAAAGTAAAAAATGCGGAAGGTAAATCTGAGATTTTAGTTTTGGATTTAAAAACTTTAGAGTATAAACCATCTCAAAAAGTAAAATTTGCTACACTTGAATTAACGAAACCTATTGATAATTTAAAAGATCGTGTAAAAGTATTAGTATCAGGCAAAGACAAAGCTGGTGATTTTTATCGTGCAACATTTGCTGGATTATTTCAATACGTTTCTAATCGCATACCTGAAATTGCAGATGAGTTATATAAAATAGATGATGCCTTAAGAGCTGGATTTGGATGGGATTTAGGGCCATTTGAATACTGGGATGCAATCGGAGTTGAAGCATCCGTTAAATTAATGGAAGCATCAGACAATAAGCCTGCTGCCTGGGTTTATGATTTCTTAAAAGCTGGCAATACTTCTTTTTACAAAGTAGAAAATGGTTCTCGTCAGTTTTATGATGTGGCATCAAAAACATACAAAACAATTCCTGGTACCGAACAATTTATTTCGTTAGAGAACATTCGTGGTACTAAAACTATCTGGAAAAATGCAGGCGTAACTATTACCGATATTGGTGATGGTATTTTAAATGCTGAATTCCACACGAAGATGAATACCATTGGCGGTGAGGTTTTAGCAGGTTTAAACAAAGCGATTGATATTGCAGAAAAAGATTACAAAGGTTTAGTCATTAGCAATGAAGGTGCAAACTTTTCGGCTGGAGCAAATGTTGGTTTAATATTTATGTTAGCCGCAGAGCAAGAGTGGGACGAGTTAAATATGGCTGTTCGTCAATTCCAAAATACAACAATGCGCTTGCGTTACTCATCAATACCTGTAGTTGCAGCGCCTCACAACTTAACACTTGGTGGTGGTTGCGAAATTTGTTTACACGCCGATAAAGTAGTTGCTCATGCAGAAACTTATATTGGCTTAGTAGAGTTTGGAGTTGGTGTTATACCTGGTGGTGGTGGTACTAAAGAGTTTGCCGTTCGTTTATCAGATTCTTTAAAAGAAGGAGATGTTGAGTTAAATATTTTCCGCGATAAATTCTTAACGATTGGTCAAGCAAAAGTTTCTACATCAGCCTATGAAGCTTTTGATTTAGGTATCTTCCGCAAAGGAATAGATAAAGTAGTAACATCTCGTGCTCGCCAATTATCAGAAGCTAAAGCAGAATGTTTATTGATGGCAAATGAAGGTTATCAAAAACCGTTACCTCGTAAAGATATTAAAGTACTTGGTAATACGGCTTTAGGTTTAGTTTACGTAGGTGCAGATTCTATGTACAGCGGAAATTATATGAGCGAACACGATTTAAAAATATCTCAAAAATTAGGGTATGTAATTGCTGGAGGAAATTTATCTCAACCAACATTAGTATCCGAACAATATTTATTGGATTTAGAACGAGAAGCCTTTGTTCAATTATGTACTGAGAAAAAAACGATGGAGCGTTTACATAGCATTATCAATGGTGGAAAGATATTAAGGAACTAATGTTGTCGGTTATTTGACTTTTGTTGTATGAAAGTATCGCAATTCAAAAAACAATTTCAACATTTTAATAAAATCAAAAAACTAAAAACAAATTTCAAAAAACAAAATTATGAAAGCATATATAGTAGCCGGTTTTAGAAGTGCAGTAGGAAAAGCCTCTCGTGGGGGGTTTCGTTTCACTCGCCCTGATGATTTAGCAGCTGATGTTATTAAACATTTAATGAGCACAATGCCACAAGTAGACCATACTCGCATAGATGATGTAATGGTTGGTAATGCTATGCCTGAGGCAGAACAAGGGTTAAATGTTGGAAGAATTATTTCTTTATTATCATTAAATACCGATAAGGTTTCTGGTATGACGGTTAATCGCTACTGCGCATCGGGTTTAGAAACCATTTCTATTGCATCCGCAAAAATTGCAGCAGGTTATGCTGAATGTATTATTGCAGGTGGTGTAGAAAGTATGAGTTTAATTCCAATGGGTGGATGGCGTATCGTACCTAATCCAACCATTGCAAAAGAGCACGCTGATTGGTATTGGGGAATGGGCTTAACCGCCGAAGCCGTTGCAAAAGAATTTAATGTGTCTCGCGAAGATCAAGATGTATTTGCTTACAACTCTCATCAAAAAGCAATAGCCGCAATTAAAGCGGGTAAATTTAAAGATGAAATTGTTCATGTAAAAGTGACAGAAACATATTTAGATGAAAATCAAAAACGTAAAACTCGCGATTTCATTGTTGATACAGATGAAGGACCTCGTGGCGATACGTCTGTTGAAGCCTTAGCAAAATTAAAACCTGTATTTGCAAATGGTGGTTCTGTTACTGCGGGTAACTCATCTCAAACAAGTGATGGCGCTGCTTTTGTAATGGTGTGTAGCGAAAAATTTATGAAAGAACATAACTTAACGCCCATTGCTCGTTTAATATCTCACGCTGTAGCTGGTGTTCCTCCACGTATTATGGGTATTGGACCTATTGCAGCTATTCCAAAAGCGGTAGAGCAAGCTGGTTTAAAAATTCAGGATATAGATTTATTTGAATTAAACGAAGCCTTTGCCTCACAATCGTTAGCTATTGTTCGTAAGCTTGAATTAGATACAAATAAAGTAAACGTTAATGGTGGTGCTATTTCATTGGGACATCCATTAGGTTGTAGTGGTGCTAAATTATCGGTGCAATTATTTTCTGAATTAAAACGTCAAAATAAAAAATATGGTGTAGTAACTATGTGTATTGGAACTGGACATGGTGCAGCAGGTGTATTCGAAATGCTATAGCTTTAAACTAAATTTTAAAATATAAATACTTAATACTTAAAAAAATGGAAACTACAACTCAAAAAATTAAAGGCGGAGAGTTTTTAATTAAAGATACTAATGCATTAGATATTTTTATTCCTGAGCAATGGAACGAAGAACAATTAATGATGAAAAAAACCTGTGATGATTTTATCGATCAGGAAATTTCGCCAATACTTG
>JAYSTR010000072.1:0-31719 GCA_043719555.1 Bacteroidota bacterium
CTATCATTTTTTTATAGCCGCGATTATATAAAATAACTGTAAAGGTTAATGGTAATAATAAAAAGGCAGTAATTAGTCCCATTTTGGAAGAACATAAAAATATCGCAGTTAAAAACACTACTGATATAAACCCGATTTTAACCCAAAGATTAGACAAATGTTTGAGCCATTGAGGGTAAAACAATAACACAATTAATTGTGCCAGTATTAAATACATAGCAAAATAACTTGGATGCATAAAATAACTAAACTCAGTATAAAAAAATGAATTAAAATTTTGGAAATAATACAAATAAAAAGCTCTGAAAATATTTATTATACATGCTAACACACAACCCGAAACAAAGGTTATTACTATTTTTTTTAACTCGATTTCCTTATAATCTGAAGCGAAAATTAATACGGGAAAGACTAAAAAACTCAGCTTACTTTCTATCACATTTAAGGCACTCGATTTATCCTCTGAAAAAAAATAACCCAAAGCGTGAATTAAAAAGAAACCTATAAATACTAAACTCCATTTATTTTTTAAAACGTTTTGCAACTTTGATTTTACATCATCAAAACAAAAAAAACTCAGAGTCCATAATAAAATAAGTATGGCATAATTAATACCAAAGGGTAAAAAAAAGGCAATGAGTAAGGGTAGATTATACCCATAGACTATGTATGTAGATTTGAGTTTAGTTAGCATACGTTACAAGCTCCTTATAAAAATTTTGAGCAATCGTATTTCTATTAAAACTTTGCTCAACAAACACTCTTCCCTTTTGCCCTAATTGTTTACGTAAAGCTGAATCGTTAGCTAACAACTGCACATTTTTTATCAAATCATCGACATTTTCTGGCTCCGAATACAAGGCACATTGACCTTGGTTAACAAATAACTCACGTGCTTCTCCATCAACAGCCAATATAACTGGCTTTTCCATTGCTAAATTTTCAAATATTTTAGAAGGAATGGCGCCTAAAAATAATTCTAACTTACGTAATGGTATAATAGACACATCAATTGCCATAACAATTTGTGGCATTTGTGTTTTTGAAACCGCATCAAAAAAATAAACGTTTGATAATTGCTTTGTCTTTTTTATCTCTTGTAATTTTTCTTTTTCGGGTCCACTACCAACTAAAATAAATTTAATAGTTGCTTGTTGTTGTAATTTTTCGGCCGCCGATAAAATAATTTCTAAGCCTTGAGCTAAGCCAATAATACCAGCATACAAAAACAATACATCATTTTCGTTAAAGTCATTATCTTTTCTCCAAGAACTTGTAACTGTTGTTGGATTATAATAAGTTACATCTACTCCATTTGGCAACCAATATGTTTTAACATCCTTAAATCGCTCATTAATATTTTTACAAATTCCTTGTGTTTGTCCTGTAACTAAAACCGATTTACGATATAGTTTTTCTTCTAGATTATAGGCTAATTTCAACATCCATTTATTTGTAACGACTCCTAATTTTTCTGCACTTTCAGGCCATAAATCTGATACATTAAAAATAAGTTTCGCTTTTTTAACACGTTTTAAATATAAAGCCGAGTAACCTAAAAATAAGGGCGGAGATTCACACATAATAACATCAATGGGTCCAACTTTTTGTTTACCCACTTTTACGGATGAATACACAAACGAAAAATAATTTAGTAAACGTTGAATGATTGATTTACTTTTTGGCAAATAAATAGAAGCGCGATGTACCGGTATTCCCTCTATTTCCTCAAACATATAATCCTTGCCTTGATATCCATCGTAAATTTTCATTTGAGGATAGTTTGGCATAGCAGTTAAAACCGTTACATTAATACCTAACTTTTTTAAACGAACCGCTAACTCAAATAATCTATTTTGAGGAGCACCAACTTCAGGTGGAAAATATTGCGTTAAAATGAGAAGGTTCAAGGTAAAAAATAAAAGTTTAAAATTAAATATTTAAGATTTCTCCAATAGTGTTATCGCTTGCTTAAAATTAACAAATTCTATTTTATTTTCAGATAAATATTGAATAAGCCACATATACCAATCTTTCCAGGTTTTATGGGAATTTGAAAAATACCTATCGTGAAAATCTATCCCTAAATATGGTAAATTCATATCAACCGCTTTATCAATTATTTTTTTTGTAGCATCACAACTTTCTCGCAAATTTTTACTTTGCCATTGCTTTGGTTTTTCAATAATATAGCCATCCATTATTTGAAATGGAAATTCCCACATTGTGCCAATTTTATATGGAGCTTTAAATCCCATTTCGCTACTATCAAAAGCATAACCTGCTTTTGCCATGTTAATAAACGTGTTTTCATTCGTACGAATGTAATGCATACGTGTGCCAAAATTGCTTTGCTTAGATATCTTTTCGAATAATGAATATTCTGCTTTTATTGAATCGAAGGTTTCAAATTCAATACCGTGTACATTCACATCACATCCTAATTGCATTAATTTATGAATCCATAAGGCTGATTGTTCTTGCGAATATGATAATCCAACACCATTGTTTACTCCTATAAAATACGTTGTGGGCAATTTATATTGAGTATTAAATTGATGTAATGCCTCTAAATGTTGCCACTGATTTTTGAATATATCTCCTACCCTATTAAAAAATTCAGTTATAGAAATTTTTCCTGTAAATAATTCGATTTTACTTCTGATGAAATATTTAGGCACAATTAAATCTTTCAGATAATGTTCTGACAGAGTTAAGTGGTCAATATCATGCGAAACTATAGCTTTCATTTGATTACTAAATATACCAATAATGCTATTATTTCAACTTTCGTAATAGCTTAATTACCAACGGCAAGTTGTTTATTTTCAACATATGATAATTAAGGGCCTCTCCTCCGAAACCTTTATAAAAATTAGCTAAACTTTCTTTAGAGCCACCCCCAAAATCAAACCATTGCGTTTTATCTTTAAAAAATTCAATAGCTGAACTTGTGAGTAAATGCATACTTCCTGAGTTCTCAGATTTATCAAAGTTTGTTCCCTTTAAATAAACCGTGTGCTTACCATTACTAATAAAATGCGCTAAGGCTTTTATATTTTTTTGCTGATCCACAACTCTAAAGGAAAACAACGATTGATGCTTCATACTCGATTGTAATAAAATATTAAACATTTTAATAGTACTTTCTGATAAGTGTAATTGCTTAGATAAAAAAGGGTTTAAATACGTTTTTGATAACTCTAAAATTTCACTATCAGGAATTTGCTCAAATACTAATTTGTTTTCTTTGGCTTTTGCATTATTACGTTTGGTATTTTGATTTTGTTTAAACTCCTTGTTATAATTAATAACGTAAGTCGTTTTAACCAAATGATGCTTAGTTGTATATTGATTAGAGGCATTTAATTCTATTTCAACCAACTTAAAATGTGCTAGTAAATAGTCGAAAATTAATTGCTCAATTTCAATAGTAAACTTTCCAAACAAACCTAACTGTGGTGTAAATGATGGTTGATGTAAATAGTTAATACCAAACTTATCTTTTTTTGTAATAGGAAAAACACATTCGTAATCACCAATAATAATAGCTTCCCAATTTGGGAAAGTGGCATTTAAATAAAATGACTGTGCGAAAACTAAAGGATACTCCGATGTTAAAATAGATTTATCCCATTTAACAAAATCAATATCCGTATGTTTTATATGTTTAAGTTGATACATTGTTAAGCTATAGTTGAGAAAGTATGACCTTTTGATTTAGCAAGTTTAATAAACTCATCTAAGGCATCAAACGAATAAGGTGCGAGCGATTTGGGATGACTTAAAACACTTAAATGCTTTCTGTTTTCTTTTTCTGAATTAAATAAAATTGATTTTAAACGGGAAGCAAAAAAACCATCAGCACAAGCAAAATGATTGGTTGAGGAATAGAAATGTTTATAAATTCTTTTTTTATCTACCAACCAATTCCCATCACCAACAGGTTTATAAATCTCAGGATTAGTTTTCATTTTAAAATACAAATTCCAGTAAAATAAAGGCGATACAACATCTGGTGTAGTTGGCACTTCTGTAAATTGTCCGCTTACACATTCTTTACAAGGATCGTTATCAAATTTCCAAATATCACTATTTTTAGCTGATGTAAAATCATACGAATGCGCAGGAGATAAATGCAATCCATTATAATAAACAGAACTATCAACTAAAATATTATTTTTAAGTAATGCTTTTTTTATAGCATCAAATGGTTGCACGCACCAACCACCAGCACGGTATGATTTACATGGGTTTCCTGTAACATCAATTATAGACTGATGATATTTTGTAATTATATCATCCACTTCAACCTCACTAAAATTAAATAGTTTGTAACGAGATGTATTAATATGCCACTTATTGTTTTCAAAAAAACAATCTTCCCAATGCGGATGTATATGTAATCCGATTTCGTGTCCCAAAGATTGTAATTCAATTAACTGCTTAGATACCTTATCATAATCATTTTTACAATCTGTAATATGATTATGTTTTTTTAATTGATATAAATAACCTGCATCAACATAAAACACTAAAGGAATATCGTGAGTTTTAGCAATATCAATTAAGCGTTGAGTTGGTTTAATTATACAGTTATCAAGGGTTCCTGAAGAAGACCCAAAAAACAACTCATAATCAAAGGTTAAATGTATTTGCATAATTAACTTCCTTGAGGTGTATATAATGTAATTCCTTTAGATTGATAATTATCCAACATCCATTGATGTAATTTAAAGGCATCTAACATATAGCATTTAGCCAAGCCTAATTCAAAAGCTGTCATTAATCCAGCATCAGTAAAAGGCTTAATAAAAGCATTGCATTGCCTTTTTTTAGAATACGCAGGATTATGAACTTTTGTTTTCATTGTTAAGTTCTTCCCCTGTTCATCAACTACGCTTGTATTAAAAATAGTTTGATGATAAACAGGAAATTTAAAATTGCTCACTGCATCTTCTAGTGTATGAAAATTAGTCAACGAATTTAAATCAACTCCAAGCAATATAATTTTTCCATTTAAAGAGCACAATTTATAAAATGGACTATCTTCGTTATAAGGCGTTAATTGATTAAAATGGGTGTTAGTTAAAAACTCGGCGTGTTTACCCAATGCACAAACAGAGTCAGTTGGATGTAAACTACGCTTTACCATTGGCTGCTTGCGAAATTCTTCTGTAATAATACCCATTTTAGATGGTGTATATTTTACATCAAACACTGGATTAGTCTTTACATAATCATAATTAAATCCCATTCCCGGAAAAGCAGGCATCGCTAATGTGCCATCAGTTCCCAACACCATTAAAAAGGAATTAATAATAGTTTTTGCACCACCCTCAACATACCCAATTTTACTAAGGCTTGAATGCACTAATATAGTATCTCCCTTGCATATTCCAACGTTATGAAATACATCACTAATTTGTTGTTCAGTAACAATCTGATTATTTTCTTTTAAACTAGAGCGCTGTTTTAATCCACTATTTTTTTTTGATTGCTTATAAATATCAATCAGTGCCTGCGGTAATATGTTACGTAATAGTTTTCGCACGTTAAAACAATTCTCGTTTTTTAAATTTTAATAATATCTCTAAAGGCAATGATGCTTTATTTACCGTATAATATGGCACTAAATCGCCGCCAAAACTTCTGAAAAATTTCTCAACGCCTTTCAGCATTGAGCCTTCAAAATCAAAGGTGGTACAACCTAGCTGTTGAGCCTTTTCTATACTTTTTTGAACCAATAAATTATTTACACCTTGAATTCCAGATTTTTTATCGACTCCGCCAAGAAGGTAATAACAAGTAGTTTTATCAAATATGCAAAATACAACGCCTAATAAAACATTCTCTTTTTTTGCAATAACAGAAAAGGAATTTGTATCATCAGAAAATTTAGTGAAAATATTTCTCAATTCATTTTCGTAAATATTGGCATCTGTTGTGTGAAGAGAATTCATAAAAAACTGAAACAATTCTTCTTTACTCAAATCATTTTCTGTAACAACAACGCCATCTTTAACAGCCTTATTAATTACATTTCTATTTTTCGAATCAAAATTTGATTTAATATCCTCTATCGATTTTTCTAAACTAATACGATAAGTGTAATTAGGTATTACTTTAAATTTATTCCAAATAAATGGTTGAAAATCATTAACTGAAGTTGGGAAAGCTAAAATAGTTAAGGCGCTTTTTTGATTAGAAAAATAATTACAAACATCATTCATAATATCTTTATTGAAATTATTTACAGACGAATTATTTTTACTTTCTGAGACAAAGAATAAACCACAATGTGGTGTATAGGGAGGCAACTTAATAAATGTAAAGCCATATTTTTTTGTATTTAAAAAATAAAATCCTCCTATAAGCTGGTGTTCATCTTTATAAATACCAATTACAGTTAATGCATCGCCATAAATAGATAACCATTTTTTACTAGAAAATACACCTAAATGCGCTTCTGCTTTTTCACAATAAAAATCTAAATTATCTATTGGTTTTAATATCATTACTAAACTAGTTGTTTATAAACGTTTATCATTTGCTTAATATTATCTTCCCAATTATATTTTTTAATCACTTTTTCGCGAGCCGCTTTACCAACCGAAGTTCTTAGTGTTTCATCTAGTAAATATTTTTCAATTTCATTAGCTGTCTGTTCTATATTACCAACTTCTACTAAACTACCAAAGTTAACATTTTCTATAATTTCTTTTAAGCCACCTGTATTAGTTGCAATAACAGGTTTTTCGCAAGCCATTGCTTCAATTACAGACACTCCAAAACTTTCATAATCACTAATATTTACTAACACATCTAACATATTGTAGTAATTTGATATTTCAGCAAAAGGAACTCTACCAGTAAACACAACATCATCAACTAAATTTAATTTAAAGACTAACTCCTTTAAATTACTAAGCTGTGATCCTTGCCCAACAATTAATAATTTCATTTTATGTAGATGCTTTCTTTCTTTAACCAACGCAAAGGCTTTAATTAATACATCCGTATTATATAGAGGCTCTTGTGGCTTTATACTCCCTACCACAAACGCATCATTTGAAAATAAACTTTCAACTCTTTTTTTACTAAATAAATTTATATCAACACCAAAAGGTATAACATTAACTTGCTTATCAGTTACTGGCTTTAAATAATCGTTAATAGTATACGAAGTAGCACAAATCGCATCAGCTCTGTGTAAATTAAATTTTAAAATAGCTTTATTAATAAAATTTTGTTGCGGGAATTTCATGACATCTGTTCCCCATGCCGAAATAACATATGGATGAAATCCACTCAATGCTCCAATTAAGCCATAACTTGTTGCGTAATGTGAGTGTAAAATTTCTGGCTTAAATTGTTTAATTATCTGCTTTAAAGGAATTACAAATTTCAAATAGGATAACTTACTAGAAGTATCCAACATATCTATTGGCTCAAATAAAAGAGAAATATTTTTTTTATTTTCATACCACGAATAAGACGCTTTATTAAAACTAAACAACCCTACTTCCATACCATTTTCAGCGAGCCCTAAAGCCCATTTTTCAGTATGTTCGGAATTTATATCGGATAATAATAAGATGCGCATCAATGTAAATTTACTAAACTATCAAACATTAAAAAATAAAATAAAGTCGATTTTAAACATTTAGTTTTTAATAAAATAGTGCTTAAATCCTGTATATTTGTGAGCTATGAAATTCTCCATCATTGTTCCCTCATATAATCAAATTCAATTTATTGAAGCTACTTTACTAAATATTGTAACAGTTAAACAGCTTTGTAAAGAACAACAGGTTGAATTAGAAGTTATCATATATGATAATTGTTCCATTCCTGAGGTGCAAGTAATTTTTGAAAAATACAAATCCAGTATTGATGTATTAAAAGTAGAGCCTGATAAAGGACAATATGACGCCATTAATAAAGGTTTAAAATTGGTAACCGGTGAATATTGGACATGGCTTAACACCGATGATTTAATTGATTTAAAAGGTTTTTCGGCTATAATAAATTATTTAAAAACAAGTACTGTAGATTATATCTATGGGGACATAGAAACCATAGATGAAAATGGCAAGTCAATAACCATTGGTTCAAGCGGGGAAATTACTTTAAACTCGTTAACAACAAAAGATGCCTCTATATCACAGCCTGGATCATTTTTTAGAACAGCATTTACAAAAAAAATAGGGGATTTGAGTACATACAGATTTGCCTTTGACTACGAATACATTTTACGTATATTAAAAAATGATGGTAAAGTTATTAGATTGAATACAACGGTATCTCAATTTAGATATTATGAGCAATCAAAATCTGGAAGTCAGGATGCACGATTTTTACAAGAACAATTAAACATTGCTAAACTTTATGGCTGTAGTTTTTTCACAAAATTAAGTTTAATACTGCAATTAAGAATTATAAAACGTAAGTTATTTAATTAACTTTTAGCAAATTTTCTTTTCAACTTAACTAATTGATGTACAGAAAATACAACAAAGTTAGCCTTTTGTGTTATTTGTATTTTAGTATACTTAGCAACAATATTATTATACACCAACGTATTCTCTATAGTATGTTTTGAATTGACAAAAGCTTCGTAACCTCTTACTTTAAAATAAAAATTAAGTTTTAGTTTTTCGAGAAAAGATAAAGAGTTTCTAAATGTTTGATATTGAGTATCAAATAACATCAAATAAGCTAATAATACAGGCTCAATATGCGACAATTGATACTGGTTATTTGATAAATTCGTAGATGTAGTAGATGACTCGTGAATTCTAAAATAACAATTTTGAACAGGCAAATAAGTTAATCCATAATTTGTTGCAAGACGTTGAAGAAATTCAAGATCACAAATCTGTTTTAAATCAGGATTAAATAATCCAATTGAATGAATCACACTTTTTTTAAACATACATAAAGTAGGTTCACCAATAAAATTTAAACAGATATTATTTACCGCTAACTTCGAAATCATTTTTAATGAAAATTCATTTGAAGTATAATGACCCGTATTTTCAAGTGTTCTTACATGATTATCATAATAATCTCTATCTACTACATTAGCGTTTTTATTTAAGATGAAATTGCGTTTACTTACAATTAAATTATTTGTATCATTAATTTGAGATGCAAACTCTTGCAAACATTCAGTAGAAATATAATCATCTTGAAAAACAAATTTTATCCATTCGCCTTTTGCGAGTTCAATACATTTATTCCAGTTACCAACTAATCCTAAATTTTTTTCATTTTTATAGAATATAATGTTAGGATACTTTAAAGCATAATCATCAACCATAGTAATTGTTGAATCTACAGAACCATCATCACAAATAATTATTTCATAATTGGTAAATGTTTGATGCACGACTGAATCCAAACATTGAATCAAATAATTTTGTCCATTATAAGTAGGTATACAAATGCTTATTAAGGGATTATTCATTTAAAAACATTAATTTTAAATTTTCTTCTAACAAATTAATATCAATCAATAAATCGTCGTGATTTACAACTTTAGATAATTGATAATAATAATTTAATCTCGCGACAGATGAAACTGCCCAATAGCAAAAATTTGGGTTATCTTCTCTAATCAATTCTAAAACTTTAGCATTATCAGGCATAAAAAGAACATTTGTCATATTTGCCCCATGACTAGAAATAAAATATTGAACATTTTTTGTTAATTCAACCTGTTCAGTAAAAGTATAATTTTCAAAATATACTATTTCAAAATCGTACTTTAAAAGTAATTTTATTACTTCCATTTCATTATTTACTTTCCTGTTTTTTTGTGTTCCTCTACTAGCATATATTCGTTTAATCGTGGTATTTGATTTGATTTTAGAAGTAAACTCACGTTTCAATTCTAAAACTCTATTAGGATGAATATGACCAGATCCTGCTAAATAGTATGGTAAGCAAACATTTTTCACATTTAAATATATGTTATTTTTAAAAAATTCTACATTTTTTATTTCAAAATAATTTAGTGTACTTAATATATAGCTAGGACAATTATATGGCAAGAGTAAAGTGTAATTGTCTTGTTGGATTTCATTTTTTACTGATAATAATCGTGGTAATGAATCAATTATCCAATGGTAATAATTATTTTTCGACCAAAAATCAAACAATAAAATATAATTCTTATTATTTTTTGAAGTTTTTCTTTTATAGAACAAAGTCGTATTTAATATATATAACAAACCGTAATCTATTCTAAAAATAGTATGAGGGAAACTTTGCCAAGCATTACTGAAATTTTTAAAAATTATTCCATCGTTTGTAATATTTACATTTTCAAACTTAAATATATGTTCATTTGTAGTTTCATAATTTGTAAAATGTGTAAATAAAGACAAATTACTTTTATTAAAATTACAAGGCATTTTATGATTAACAAACATGGTTTGCTCATTCTTGTTAATTACACTTGAGTCAATTTCAGTTTTATCTACTCTAGTAAACAACTTATTTATACTATTATTTGCAACATTTTTAGTTTTAAAATAAACCTTATTAGCTAATATAAATATGGGCTTTAACGTTTTTAGTGTTTTATAAAAAACTTTTTTTATGGAATAGTTTAATAATTTAAAAACATTTAATGAGTTACAATTAATTTGTTGTTTATCCTCAAGATTTAAAATGGTAAATGGATTATTCTTTTTTATTATCGAGATATAATATTTTGGATTAACTATAAAACCCATTCTAGCCAAAGTATTTAATTCATCTTTACGATAAGAACAATTAAGTATTTTGTATTTTATTAGCGGAGATTTATCGTGTAAGTGCTGTATTATATTATAAAAATAAGGGGCAAATTCTTTATGAACAATGTCGTTTTTTAAAAATGAATCTATTTTATAACCATTAAAAATTAAATGTTTACTTAAGCCTATTTCGTAGGTCTCAATAACTTCGGCAAAAGTGTTTTTTATTTTATGTTCGTTAAAATAACTTAAAACCGTATTAAAAATAGGTTTATTTATAACTAAAAAATACGATTGCAAATGTTTGCCTCTAACATATGACATAGTTAGGCTTTGCATATCTGCATTATTTTTTTCACTCCAAATAATAAAAGGTTGCAAAGAACCAAATAAAACACATGAATCATTAACTAAAAAAACTTTATCGTATTTTCGTATATCATTCTTATTGATAGCTTTATACCATTGACCAAAATCATAGCCTTCGTTTTTTTCGTATTCAAATTTTATTTGATTTTCACTTAAAAATTGTTTGCTTTCAATATCTAAATTATCGGTTACGTAAGTGAAAACTACTTCATTACAATGTTTTTTTAATTCAATTAAATAAACTTTTATGTAATTTGGAATGTTAGGCTCAATAAAATAGCTCGAAAAAAAACAAATAGCATTCATAAAATTATTATTTCAATATTTTTTTTAAACGCTTAAGTGGGGCAATCAAAAAAGAACCAATTAAATATTCTTTTGATTTTTTTAATTGATTGTTTTCTGAATCAATTAAATAAATATTTTGCAATAAATCACTGATTTTAAAAAAAGAATCATACAATACTTTATGTTTATCATAAATGTATCGCCTTATTTCCGTTTCTTCATTTTCAGTATATGAACTATTTCTTGAATTATCAATTATTCTGTAAAAAAATAAAACATCATTTAATCTATAAACTTTAGATTCTGAATTTAATAATGAAATCCAAAACTCCCAATCTTCGAGTCCTTTTTTCATTTTTGGATCAAAGCCTTGAATTTTATTATAATCAGATTTTTTAAAAATTGTACTAGAAAACAATATATTTTGTTGCAATAATAATTTAAAAGAATAATCAGGAAATTCCCAATTTTCATTTCTATTCCCAAACAATTTTGCTTTACAATATACAGCTGAAAGCTCAGTATTATTTTCAAAACAATTCACCCCTTTTTCTAAATATGTCTCACCAATTACATCATCACCATCTAATGGCAAAATATATTTCCCTTTACTTTTATTAATTGCATTATTTCGGGCTATACACACACCCATATTTTGTTGCATAATTAAATTAAATCGAGGTTCGTTTTTTATAAAATCTTCAATAATGGCTACAGATTCATCTGTTGAACCATCATCAACAATAACACATTCCCAATTTTCGTATGACTGTTTTTTTACACTTAATAAACAATCTTTAATATATAAAGATTGATTATAACAAGGAACAATTACAGATATTATGGGGGTATTTTCCATACTAAATTTATTTTAATAAGTTATATATTTTTTCGAAAAATAAATTTGCTTTTGATCTTCCCGTTTTATTTAACAATTTTATTTCATCCATAGTTAAATAACTTTGTAAAACACGTGTGCGTTCATTTTTTTCTACCTTTTTATTTTCTTTTAATGAGCTAACTCCATCAACGTTATATACAGTTATATCAACGTCTATTTGCTTCGTTGTTGCTTTATTTACAATAATCGACTTAAAGAAAAAATCGTAATCGGCAACTAATTTATAATTAGTATTATATAATCCTAATTTTAAAAATAATTCTCTTTTTATAAATGAAATTGGATGCCAAAGGGTATCATTATACATATGTTTTAAACTAATTTCAGGTGGCATTTTTGCTTGTTTTAATACTCCTTGCCCCCAATTTATTATCATATTACCATAACAAATATCTTCAGAAAAATTATAAAAAAAAACACGTTGTAAAACTGTATTTTCAACAAGATAATCTCCACTATTTAAAAAAAGCAAATACTCTCCTTTAGCTTGTAAAATACCTTTATTCATTGCATCATAAATACCACTATCTTTTTCACATACCCAATAATTGATTCTTTTATTTTCTTTAATTATATCCTCACTACCATCTTTGCTACCTCCATCAATTACTATATATTCAAAATCTTTAAACGTTTGATTTACAACACTATTTATAGTAGCTTTTAATCCGCTAGCATCGTTATAATTAATGGTTATAATACTTAATTTCGTCATTTAATAAATTAAATTTTTGATGAATTGAAATAATAAGGAGAACAAACATATTTAAGCAAATTAAATCCTAATAAATTTATTCGACTCGATTTTAAATCAGCCAAATAACGCGATTTTATTACCTTAAAACTTAAAGGATAAAAATCGCACTTACCTGCAGAGCCTTGAGAATTAAATGAACTGTCATTTTTTAAAACATTTAATTTACTTTGATGCAATAATTTTACATATGGTTTAAAAATTAGTTCTAAAGTATTTTTATTTAAATCATATAATTCACTACATACAATTACTATATCATTTTCAAAAAACTTAAGTGAGTGAAAATGAAAAAATACAGCTTCAAATTTTTTACTAGTAGAAATTTCCGTTCCAATTAATTTAGTTTCTACTATATTAAATTCATATTGTTGCATATTCCATGGTGCTAATCCACCTCCCAAATGTTGCAATACATGTACATTATTAAATCGAGTCGTCCAGTCATCTAAATATTTTTGGTCACCAAATTTACCATTCTCAACACGCGCATAACACCAATCAATACAAGCCTCTCGCCAATAATTAAGAGCTAATAGGCCATCAGTATCATTCTTAAATCCTACAAATTGCACACAATAAACTCCACTCTCTTTGCTTTGATCGTAAGCTTCTGTATAACGATGCTCAGTTATTAAAACAGAGTTAGTTCCCCATTCATCAAACAAAATCTGTGGGTTGCTAAAAAAACACATATCCGCATCAATATAAACACAATGATCTAAATCAAATGTATTAATAGCATATATTATAGTAGATGCGGTACAAGTCCAACAATATTCTCCAGCAGAACGTGTAGATTTTATGGCTAATAATTTTTCATCTTCAAACTCAGACAAAGAAATGACAGTCAAATTACTTTGAGGAAATTTGGTTAAATAATTAAATGTAATATCATCAAATGCTACTACATATAAATGAAAATTCGTACAATGCTTTTCTAAAGATTGATACATTGTCAATCCGCGAGATAAATAATTTGAATTAAACAGTGTAACAAAATTTAGAATTTCCATACTATTTTCTAGCTTCAATAAATAATGAATCTGGCTTTCTAACATAATTATTTTTACCATCTAATTCAAACCGATTCCAATCATTAATACTACTAGTAAAAGCGGTAACAACTTTTACCTCTTTGAAACCACATTGCTCTAATAATAATTTTAAGGAGTATCTATCATACATCCATTGATGTATTTCTCCTCCTGCTCTAAAAGGAATTTCTTTTGGTTTAGGAATAATTAATTTTTTAATGATATTCTTTATTTTTTTAGCACTTTTCTTTATTGAAATTTCTTGTTTTACTTTATTTTCAATTTGAGGCTTATAACGTAAATTATCCATTATTAATTTAACTTCTTTACCATTGCGTTCCAATAAAAAATCATCTATTCCTTTAGTTTCATCCTGAATAAAATGTATCATTTCGCCACCAGATTCATTTCTCACAACCTGATCATACATTTCTAACAAAGTCCATTCATACTTTTCAGCTGCTTTAGGAACATTATTCAAACTTTCCTCTAAATATTTTAAATAATTTTTCGCAATTTTCTCCAAATCAGGAATAGCTATACGTATTATACCATTAGGTTTTAAAACACGATGACATTCTTTTATAAAATATAGGGCTTTATCTTTCGGGAAATGCTCTAAAACATGAGAATGATATACAACTTCGAAAACATTATTAGAAAACGGTACTCCTACTAATAAGTTATGTGCCTTTACTTCTGGAGCTGTTGATACAAAATCAACATTTGTCCAACTTTTATGAAATGTGTTTCCACATCCTAAATTTAAATACGACAATTGGTTTAACAAAATAACTCTTTTAAAAAATTAATTTAAGATCTTAAAAATATAAAAAAGAAATCAAATAGTTACTAATTAATTCCAATCAAAATACTAAAAAAAGCTCAAAAATCAACAAATTCTGCTAAATTTGTAAGCTATAGCTTTGGCAAAAATTGATTGGAGTTTTTAAATGAATAATACAGAAATTGATAATGAACCCTGGGATTTAATTTTAAATCCTACATCTAAATGGTTTACATTAGATTTAAGTAAATTATTTCGTTTTAAAGATTTACTTTTATTATTTGTGAAACGAGATTTTGTTTCGATTTATAAACAAACTATACTAGGTCCTTTGTGGTTTTTTATTCAGCCAATAATTACAGCATTAACCTATACAATTATTTTTGGCACGTTGGCAGATATATCCACTGAAGGTGTTCCTAAAATCTTATTTTATACTTGTGGCATTACTCTATGGAATTATTTCTCAGATACACTAACTAAAACATCAGATACATTTACTGCTAATGCAAATATATTTGGTAAAGTTTATTTCCCTCGTTTAATTGTTCCTTTATCTGTAGTACTTTCAAATCTTATAAAATTTGGAATTCAGTTATTTTTATTTTTAATCATATTAGTTTATTATTCTACAACTACTAGTGATGTTCACCCAAACAGTTTTATTTTATTAGTTCCATTTCTAATAATATTAATGGGGTTTTTGGGGTTAAGTTTTGGAATAATTATTTCATCGATTACAACCAAATATCGTGATTTAAAATTTTTAATAAGTTTTGCTGTGCAACTGTTAATGTATGCTTCACCAATAGTGTTTCCCTTATCTATGGTCACACAAAAATATCCTCAATATAAAATTTATTTATTAGCAAACCCTATTACAAGTATAGTTGAAGCATTTAAATATGCATTTTTAGGTGTAGGAGAATTTAACTGGATATACCTAAGTTATAGTTTAATATTTACACTAGTTCTGTTTTTTACAGGTTTAATAATATTCAATAAAGTAGAAAAATCGTTTATGGATACGGTTTAAGTGCTATTAAAATTAATAAACATGAATAAAATTGTATTAAGCGCTAATAATATTTCTAAGCAATATCGCTTAGGACAATTGGGTACAGGTACAATTTCTCACGACATTAATAGATGGTGGCACTCTATTAGAGGCAAAGAAAATCCATATTTAAAAATTGGAGAGACAAATGATCGAAGCTCAAAAGGCACAAGCGATTATGTATGGTCATTAAAAGATATAAATTTTGAAATAAAACAAGGCGAAGCTGTTGGTATTATCGGAAAAAATGGTGCCGGTAAATCTACACTGTTAAAAATTTTATCACAAGTAACCACACAAACAACTGGCCAAATAAAAATACGTGGTCGTATTGCAGCGTTATTAGAAGTTGGAACTGGCTTTCATCCAGAGTTAACGGGACGCGAAAACATATACTTAAATGGCGCCATTTTAGGCATGACTAAAGAGGAAATTAAACGAAAATTTGACGAAATAGTTGATTTTAGTGGCGTTGAGCGCTATATCGATACTCCTGTAAAACGTTACTCATCGGGTATGATGGTACGTTTAGGTTTTGCAGTAGCAGCTCATTTAGAATCAGAAATATTAATTGTAGATGAGGTACTTGCAGTTGGAGACGCAGAGTTTCAAAAAAAATGCCTCGGTAAAATGGGCGAGCTATCAGGAGGCTCAGGTCGTACAGTTTTATTTGTAAGTCACAATATGGCTGCAATTAAGCAGTTTTGTAATAATGGCATTTATTTAAAAAATGGATTAATACAAAGTATAGGACCTATAGATAAAATTTGTTTAGACTATTTATCAGAAAACCAAAATACAAATTTATCTCATATTTATACTAATCCCGTTATAAAACATAAGGACTTAGAAGTTACTAAAGCAAAAATAACAGACCTACTTGGTAATACAAAGTCGCAGTTTGAAATTACAGAACAAATAATTATTAACGTAACAATTTTTTGTAAAACAATTATTCCAAATGCTTATGCATATGCCGTTATAAAAGATAATCAAGAAGAAGTTTTTATTGAATCCGATTCCTTTGATGTTTTACCCAATGTAATGGATCAATTAAAATTAGGGGAAAATAATTTTAAACTTACTATAAATTCAAATATATTGCCTCATGGCGAATATCAATTTTACTTATCATTTGCATCAACATTTTCAAATAATTTCATGATTGATGTACCAGGTGATATTTTAAATTTTACAATTGTCGATACTCAAACAAAAAGAGGACATAATAGAAAAGCAAAAACAAGTACTTTATTAAATTGGAAAAATACAGATGCTCAATAACAAATCAATACTCATCACCGGCGGCACAGGTTCTTTAGGTAAGGAACTTACAAAAACAATTTTAGAACGTTGGCCAGATATCAAACGCTTAGTTATTTTTTCTCGCGATGAGCAAAAGCAATTTCAAATGGAACAAGAATTTCCCGTTTCAAAATACAAGGCTATTAGATACTTTATTGGAGATGTTCGTGATTTTGAACGTTTAAAGCGTGCTTTTACAAGTATAGATTATGTTATTCATGCTGCGGCAATGAAACACGTGCATATTGCTGAATATAATCCAGATGAATGCGTGAAAACAAATATTGGCGGCGCTGATAATGTAATTAAAGCAGCGCTAGAAACAAATGTTACTAAGGTTGTAGCGTTATCAACAGATAAAGCTTGTGCGCCAATTAATTTATATGGAGCCACAAAATTAACAAGCGATAAATTATTTATTGCAGCCAATAATATAAAAGGCAGCAAGGATTTAAAGTTCTCGGTAGTTCGTTACGGAAATGTAATGGGCTCAAATGGATCAGTTATACCATTTTTCTTAAATAAGAAAAAAGATGGTATACTACCAATAACTGATCCAACCATGACACGATTTAATATATCACTTAAAGGTGGAGTAGATATGGTATTACATGCTTTAGAATCGGCTTGGGGTGGCGAATTATTTGTACCTAAAATTCCATCTTATAAAATTATGGATGTCGCACAGGCTATAGGTCCTGAATGCGAACATAAAATAAATGGTATTCGTCCAGGAGAAAAAATTCATGAAGAAATGATTACTAGTTCCGATTCATTTACAACCTACGATTTAGGAAAATATTATGTAATACTACCACAAGTTACCAATTGGAAATTAGCAGATTATATAGAAAATTTCAAAGCATCTTTGGTTCCACAAGGCTTTCATTATACCTCTCAAAATAATACAGAGTGGGAAACTGTTGAAAGTCTGCGTAAATTAATAGTTGAACATGTTGACCCAACATTTAAACCATAACAGACTATGATTCCTTACGGCAGACAAAATATAAACGATGATGATATTAAAGCAGTTATTGATGCATTAACATCTGATTTTTTAACGCAAGGCCCAAGAATTACTGAGTTCGAAAATGAATTTGCCAAATATATTGGATGTGAATATGCTGTTGCTGTTAGTAATGGTACCGCTGCATTGCATTTATGTACATTAGCTCTAGGAGTTGATAAAAACACTAGAGTAATTACATCACCTATAACTTTTGCGGCATCAGCAAATTGTGTGCGATACTGTGGCGGTGAAGTTTACTTTGCTGATATAGATCCTAAAACGTATTTATTAGATATAAATAAAGTACGTGAGTTATTAGAAAAACATCCGAAAGGATTTTTCAAAGGTATTATACCGGTTGATTTTGCAGGCAACGCCGTTAACTTACAAGAATTTAAAACATTAGCTGATGAATATAATTGTTGGATAATAGAAGATGCTTGCCATGCACCTGGTGGTTATTTTATTGATAATGAAAACACAAAACAATTTTGCGGAAACTGTAATTTTGCAGATTTAGCAATTTTTTCTTTTCATCCAGTAAAACATATTGCCTGTGGGGAAGGCGGAATGATTACTACAAACGACAAAGCATTATATAACAAATTATTAAAATTACGCACACACGGTATTACAAAAGATCCTGAATTATTACAAAAAAATGACGGCGGTTGGTATTACGAAATGCAAGAACTAGGTTACAATTATAGAATTACTGATTTTCAAGCAGCATTGGGAACTTCTCAATTAAAACGTGCAGATAATGGATTAAATAAGCGTAGAGAAATTGCACAAACCTATTTTAACGCATTTAAAGATAACAAAAAAATAAAAGGCCAATCAGGTGTTGTTGAAGGACATGCCTACCATTTATATATTATAGAAGTTGATAACAGAAAAGAATTATACGATTATTTAAAATCAAAAAACATTTTTTGTCAGGTACATTATATTCCGGTGCATACTCTGCCATATTATAAAAACTTAAATAAAAATTATGGAAAGTTAAGTAACTCCGAAAATTATTATAAAGGCTGTCTGAGTTTACCTATGTTTCCAACGCTTACAAGTCCAGATCAACAATTTGTTATTGATACTATAAACGACTTTTTATAATGAAAATAGATTACCCTAATGACTATTTATTACAACTATTAAAAAAACAATTAGATTTTTTTTTAGTATCATCTGCAGAAATGGCAGTTGTTAGTGAACATTTACACTCAACTTTAAATAGAGTTGAGTTTTGTTTTAAACATAATGCCAATAAATATTATAATAAAGATAACGAAGTATATTTTAACCCTTTCCACTCAGGACAATGGGCAATTTTTTTATACTATTTAAGCAACACAATATTTACGAAAGATGTTACAAATCGTATTGTTAGTGATAAAATTTATTATCTAAATAAAATGCTTAATGGATGCGACATTTATTACGAAACCAAATTACCCGACATTTATATGTCAGATCATCCAGTAGGAACAGTTATGGGACGAGCAAAATTTGGAAATTACTTTTCTTTTTGTCAAGGTTGCACAGTTGGCAATAACAAAGGAACATACCCAGTATTTGGTGAATATGTTACAATGCTTGCCGATTCAAAAGTAATTGGTGATTGTAAAATTGGAAGTAATGTAATTATTGGAGCAAATACATTTATCAAAGATGAAAATATTGCAGATAATTGCATGGTGTTTGGTGTAAGCCCAAACTTAATTATTAAACCAAACAGTATTGGTAAATTAAATTTTAAATGAAATTAGCTATTATTCCTGCACGCGGAGGTAGTAAACGCATCCCACGAAAAAATATTAAAGATTTTTTAGGCAAACCCATTATTGCCTATTCAATTGAGGCTGCAATAAAATCAAACCTATTTGATGAAATTATGGTATCAACAGACGATCATGAAATAGCAGAAATTGCTGAAAAATATGGTGCTGTAGTTCCATTTTTACGTAGCGAAAAAAATGCGAATGACTATGCTACTACTATTGATGTAATTGAAGAAGTTATAAATAACTATAAAAATCATGGGACAAATTTTGAATATACATGCTGCATTTATCCCACAGCACCTTTATTAACTGCTGATAAATTAATAGATAGTTTTCGCCTATTAATTAATAATGATTACAAAAGTGTCTATCCTATCTGTGGATTTAGTTATCCAGTTCAACGAGGTTTAACATATAGTAATTCTAAAATTGAGATGTTGTATCCTGAAAACATAAATAAACGTTCTCAAGATTTAGAAAAAATTTACCACGATGCAGGTCAATTTTATTTTTTAGAAACCGATTATTTTTCGTCAAATAAAAAAATATTATCCGATAAAACAGGGGCAATTATCTTAAATGAACTTGAAACACAAGATATAGATAATGAAACCGATTGGAAATTGGCTGAATTAAAATATAAATTATTATATGCAAACCTATAAAAGCCTTTCAAATAATCAGTTTGTTCTGGGAGAATATACTTTGTTGCCATTACGCTCTGAAGATAAATTTTTAATTATGAAATGGCGTAATGAGCAAATGTATCATTTGCGCCAAACAAAATTGCTTACAGAAGAAGATCAAGAAAATTATTTTAACAACATTATAAAACAATTATTTACCGAAGAAAAACCAAATCAATTATTGTTTTCATATTTACAAAAAGGTACTTGTATTGGTTACGGAGGCTTAGTTCATATTAATTGGCTGGATAAAAATGCAGAAGTGTCATTTTTAATGAATACTGCAAACGAAAAAGAATTTGAAAGCGAACATTGGACAAATTTTTTGAAACTAATTGATAAAGTAGCATTTAACGAACTAAATTTTACAAAAATATTTTGTTATGCATATGATGTGAGACCGCACTTATACAAACATTTACTTGCCAATAATTACCTATTAGAAGCCCGATTAAAAAATCATTATTTATTGGATGACAAATATTATGATGTTGTAATCCACTCGAAATTTAGGGAATAAATTGTAGTTGAAAATGATGAATAAATTTTATCTTTATTTACTTTAAAACCACATATGAATATAGCAGAAATTACAAATAATATTAAAAAAAATGGCTATGCCGTTATAAATAATGTGCTTACTCATGAGGAGTGCGAAAGATTTAAAGCGTATTTAAATGAAGATGCGGAAAAATACATGCCACTTCATGCAAACGCAAAACCAACAACTAATGCTAGTTTACATAACTTATCTTCGGAAAAAGTAGTATTTAACTTACACAACAAACGACTAGAATATTACGAATTACTAGGTCATCCATTAATTACTTCTATCATGGATGTCATTTTAAAAGAAGGCTCATATTTAAATAATGATCCTTACTATTTATACAATAATTCTGCAAGAAATCCATTACAAGGTTCTGAACAACAATTGCATATTGATAGTCGATTTCCAGGTACTAAATTTATATTTGTAGCTAATGTGCTTTGGATGTTAGATGATTTTACAGAACAAAGTGGTGCTACACGTATTGTTCCTCAGAGTCATTTAAGTGGTGAGTATGCGATTGATGGCAAAAAATACGACAATGAATTGTTGGTTACTGCACCTCGTGGCTCTGTATTAATTTTTGATGCAAGTTTATGGCATGGTAGTTCATACAAACACAATGATGATGAACGTTGGGCTTTAACACTAGGTTATGCTCGATGGTTCCGTAAACCCGCTTATGATTTTATGCAAAATATACCGCAAGAAATTTTTGAAAATCTGACAGATAAACAAAAAGAATTAATTGGATTAAAATTAATTCCACCGGTTGACGAATTCACCAGAATGCGAGCAATATCTGAAAACGTTGAAACACCATTACCTTACCAATTACCATAATTAACAAATGGAAAAACAAGCTTATACCGTTATAAAAGACGCAGAATATGGATACTTACGAGCAAATCCAATTCCAAGCGAAGAAGAAGTTAATCAATATTACTTAGAAGAGTTTTATGCTCAAAACAAAGAAAAATTTAATAATTCATCTTTAGAAACACAACTTGAACAAAGTGATTTTTTTAAAGCAAAATATGAAAATTATTTTTCGAACTGCGAAAAGATAATAGGAACTCTTAATGGCAAAAGTGTATTTGATATAGGGTTTGGTTTTGCTCAGGCACTTTTGTTTTTTAAAGAAAAAAACATGCATGTTGCAGGAATAGAACCATCTAAAGAAGGTTATGAGTTTGCGAAAAAACAAGGCTTAGATGTTCATCAAGGTAGTATTGAATCAACCTTTGTTGATGTAAAACAAAAATACGATGTTGTCACATTATTAAATGTATTAGAACATTTGCGTAATCCAGCAGAAGTTTTAATAAATATTAAAGAAAAATTAATAAATCAAAATGGAGTATTAGTAATAGATGTACCAAATGATTTTAATGATTTTCAAACTGTTGCAAATAAAGAATATGATTTAAATCAATGGTGGTTTTTCCCTCCTCGTCATATCAATTATTTTAGTAAAAAATCATTAGAATCATTATTAGAACAATGTGGTTATGAGGTTGCATACGCTGAAGGATCATTTCCGTTAGAATTATTTTTATTATTTGGTGAAAATTATGTAAAAGATGGTGCACTTGGAAAACAGTGTCATAACAAACGAGTACAATTTGAAAATTTATTACGGAAACATAATAAGCACGACAAATTATCTTCCTTTTACAAAGCTTTAGCAGATCTAGAATTGGGGCGCGATATTGTAATGTTTGCAAAACCAAAAAAATAATGATACAATTACATGCATTTTCTGAAAAACATTTACCAAACACATATATGTGGATGTTAGATAAGGAATTGCGTTATAATTTTTTGTATAGAAAAACGATAACACCAGAAACTCATCAAAAATGGTTTAAAAATTACTTAGAAGATGAATCCCAAACGATATATGCTATATATTATAACGATTTATATATAGGTAATATGGGTTTAAAAAACATAGATGCTATAAACAATAATGCCGAAACATGGATATACATTGGTGAGTTAAGTATGAAAGGTAAAGGTATTGGAGCACTAACTTATAAAGAATTTACACAGAGTAATTCGCAAAATTTACACAAACTTTATGCAAACATTGCTGATTTTAATTTGAGTTCAATTAAAATGTATCAAAAAGCAGGCTTTATATTAGAAGGAACTTTTAAAGACCAATTATTTTGGGAAAATAAATATATTAACCTTTTAAGATTTGCTTTGTATTTATGATTTGTGCCATTATGCAACCAACATTTAATCCTTGGTTAGGGTATTTTGATTTAATAGATCAAAGTGATGTATTTGTCATTTATGATGATGTGCAAATTTCAAAACAAAGTTGGCAAGTTCGTAATAGAATTAAAACTGCCCAAGGCGAATTATTTTTAAGTGTACCATATATAAAAAATGAACATTACAAAGATTTATTAATAAACGAAGCTCAAACTAACGATACATTACATTGGCGCAAAAAGCATTTAAAGACGATAGAAAATGCCTATATCAAAGCACCTCACTTTAAAGAGGTTTTTTTATTCTTAACTGAACTTTACAATCCAATACACAACACCATTTCATCATTTAATACAAATACGATTAAAAGTATTTGTGGGAAAATTGGCATTAATTCCAATCTAGTTATATCATCATCTTTAAAAGATTTAGATGGGACAAAAGATTTACGCTTATTGAATATTTGCAAACTATTAAATGCCGATAATTATTTATCGCCACAAGGGTCGGCAAATTATATTGAAGAATTTACTCCAGGTGGAGAATTAGTTAAAGGGGGAATTGAGGTGTATTATCATAATTATAAACCAACTAAATATCCACAAATACACGGCGATTTTATTGCATATATGGGCATCTTTGATCTGTTGTTTAACGTTGGATTTAATGATGCTTTAAAAGTTATAAAATCAGGAAGAGATGCATCTATTTCTTATAAAAATTTTAAAAACCATTAATTAAAAATTATGAGTTTTACTATCGATCATTTTAATTTCGAAACTAATAAAAGTGTTTTTATTATTGCCGAATTATCTGCAAACCATAATGGCAGTATTGATAATGCTATTGCAACTATTAAATCGGCAAAAAAAGCTGGTGCCGACGCAATTAAATTCCAAACATATACTGCTGACACAATTACACTTAATTTAAAATCTCCTGATTTTAAAATAACTCAAGGTACAATTTGGGATGGGAACTATTTATACGATTTATACCAAGAAGCATATACTCCATGGGAATGGCATGAAGAATTATTTAAAGTAGCTAAAGAAGAAGGACTAATCTGTTTTTCATCACCATTTGATAATAGTGCTGTTGATTTTCTAGAAACATTGAATACTCCAGCTTATAAAATCGCTTCGCTCGAAATCACTGATATTCCACTTATAAAATATGTAGCGTCTAAAAATAAACCCATAATTATTTCTACTGGTATAGCTAAAGAAGAAGATATTATTCTAGCAATTGAAGCTTGTAAAAGTGTTGGTAATAATCAAATTGCATTATTAAAATGTACTACAAGCTATCCAGCTCCAATTGACGAAGCAAATTTGATTATGATAAAAGATTTAGCCATAAGATTTAATGTTATAGCTGGATTATCCGATCATACAATGGGAAGCACAGCTCCAATTGTAGCAACTTGTTTGGGCGCTCGTATTATTGAAAAACATTTTATTATTGACAGAGCAATGGGAGGACCAGATGCATCATTTTCAATGAATGAACAAGAATTTACCGAAATGGTAAAAGCTATTAAAGATACCGAAAAAGCTATTGGAGTAATTGATTATCAATTAACAAAAAAGCAATTAAATAGTCGGGAATTCTCACGTTCATTGTATATAGCTGAAGACATTAAGGAAGGAGAATTATTTACCGAAAAAAATTTACGTTCAGTAAGACCTGGATTTGGAATGCACCCGAAATTTTTACCTGAATATTTGGGAAAAACGGCACAACGCAATTACAAAAAAGGAGATCGTTTTTAGTTATATTAAATTATGATTCAGCTAAAATACAACCAAGATAATTTAGAATTAATGTCTAAAGAACGTGAATTAGAAACTGATGAAATTCACAATGTCAACGATTTTTATGGGCAAGCGTCAATTTTGCGAAAATATTCAAATTATAATCGCTCTATAAAAGTAGTATATGAACATAGCATTGTAATACATGATCTCATTTGGTATATTGACAAAGAAAGTATAATAAAAAATATTTTTGTATCCTCACCATTCAGACTAGGGATATATAAACAACAATTACCACATAAAAACATTTTAAATATAGGATCCATTATTAATTATGCAATTGCTATAGATAATCCATCATTTGCAAAAAACAACTTCAAATCATCTGAGAAAAAAAATGGCAGCGTTTTTTTTCCTAATCACTCAACCCACCATTTAAAGTCGACCATTAATTCATTAGAAATTATTCAAAAATTAAAATCATTACCCATTGATTATCATCCAATATCTATTTGCATGTATTGGAAAGATATCCAACATCAAGAGCATTTAAAATATATACAGAATGGATTTAAGGTTGTTTCCGCAGGTCATATTTACGATAAATTATTTTACTTTAGATTATATGATATTTTAAGAAATTTTAAATATACTTTAGGAAGTGGTTTTGGATCTTTTATGTTTCATGCAGCAAGATCAGGAAGCTTAGTAGTATTTCCCAAGGAATTAAGAATACTCGATGAAAAAATATCTATAACTACAAAAGACTTTATAGATAAAGATTTGGAAGAAAGAATTCAAATAGGAAATAATTTTAATGAAAGAGTTTATAAATTATTTTCTAATAAAATAGAAAATTATTCGAAAGAACAAATGCAATTTATAGAAACATACTCAAGTCCAAAATTATTAAAACCCTGGCACATAAAAACACTTCTACTATTTGCCGATTTACATTATTATTTAAGAAAAATTAAAAATAAAGTTCAAGCAATATTAAATCGTACTACTAATAGCAAACAATAAGTAAATTAAATAAAAATAATTTTTAATTTAAATTTACTGAGCTTAATATATGTTCGGTTCTATTATAGTTAGATTTAAATAAAACTGCTTCCAAATAATAATATAATATGATTAAGGTCATTTAAAAATCCCTATAAATCAAATACTTAACTCGTGTTTTTTTAAAATCGGATAAGGCCGGTTGCCACGATTCACGTATTTTTTCTTCAGATAACTGATTAGTTAATTGTTGTTGCAATTCATCATTACCTGTATGGTAATTAAAGTTTTTATCAAAAAAAATTTCTTTGTTTTGTATTGAAGAATTATAAAATACAGATATTAACGATAAATCAATTTTCTTTTTAATTAAATGTGCAGAAAATTGCTTCCCTAAATTTAAACCATAACACAAGGTATCTTGGTATTTAGGTTTTTTAGTAATAGCTGTAGATTTTGGTGTAAAAGCAAAATCAAATTTATTTTTAGTTACAAACGGACTACCTATATACTGAAATGGCAAAGTTGTTCCTCTACCTAAACTAACCATGGTACCCTCAAACAAACCCAACGTTGGATAAAATACGATAGCAGTGTCTGAAGTAATATTTGGCGATGGGTTTACTGGTAATCCTGTAATGAAATTTTGGCGATTATAATTTTGCAAACTCACTATCGATAATTTGCATTTCACTGCACCTTTTAACCACCCTTCGCCATTTACCATTTGTGCATACTCACCACAAGTCATACCATACACAATAGGCACATTGTGTAATCCTAAAAATGTTTTGTATTTATCCGTCATCACTGGGCCATCAATATAAAACCCATTAGGATTTGGCCTATCCAAAATAATAAGCTCTTTATTATTTTCTGCACAAGCTTCCATCACATAAGTCATAGTTGAGATGTAAGTATAAAATCGAACACCAACATCTTGTATGTCATATAAAACTATATCTATGCCTTTTAAATCTTCCTTAGTGGGCTTTTTATGCGAACCATAAAGTGATATAACCGCAATGCCTGTTTTAGTATCTTTTTCACTTTTTACTTTTTCTCCTGCATCTGACGTCCCCCTAAACCCATGCTCAGGACCAAATATTTTAACGATTTTTACTTTTAATTTAAGTAAGGTATCAACCAAATGTTTATTACCAATAATCCCCGAAGCATTAGTTACAATGGCTACTTTTTTATTTTTAAGCTTGGGTAAATATAGCGCTGTTTGCTGTGCACCAGTAACTATGGTTGTATAACTTTGAATTTGTGATTTACAAACAAGTGGTATTAAAAAAATTAAAATTAAATTGAAAATTAATCGCATATAAAATTTAGATTTACACTGTAAATATAAGTATTTGAATTTTTCGTATTACATAGCTTCACGTATTTTAGGTAAAAATAACACTACCAAAAACATCTCTAAACCCATTATAAAAATTGGTGTTATAGGTATTGCTTTAGGTGTGGCTGTTATGATACTCACAATCGCTATTATTACAGGTTTTCAGGAGCAGATAACCAATAAGGTAACTACATTTACATCTCATTTACGCATTAATGATTTTAACGAAAATCAATCTTTCGAATCAAATCCAATCTATATTAACGATTCGTTGTTAAATACGATTAAACTAAATTCAAATGTTAGCCACATACAAGCTTTTAGTACAAAAAATGGTATTTTAAAAACTAAAACCGAAAACGAAGGCGTAGTATTAAAAGGTGTTTCATCTCATTACGATTGGAGTTATCTTAAACCTTATATCACCGAAGGATCTGTATTAAATATAACAGAAAATAGTGTTTCAAAAGACATATTTATTTCGGCTGGTTTAGCTAAAAAATTATCTTTAAAACTCAATCAAAAATTATTAATTTATTTTATGACCAAAAAAAAATTAGAGGATACAACAGCCTCTGGTCAAAATTACATTAACTACGAGCCTCGTGTACGCGACTTTTACATTAAAGGCATTTTCAATACTGGCTTTGGCGATTTTGATAAAAACCTTGCATACATAGATATGAAACAAATTCAAAAATTAAATTATTGGGATTCTACTCAAGTTGGTGGTTACGAAATCTATTTAAAAAACTATTTATTAATGGATGAAACCTGTAATGAATTAAATGATGAAATAGGCTACAATTACAAAACACAAACTGCAAAACAACTTCAACCTAACATTTTTAGCTGGCTTGAAGTGATTAATGTAAATGCCATTATTATCGTAACCTTAATGATTTTGGTTGCAGGTATCAATATGATTTCAGCGTTGTTAATTTTAATTTTAGAGAAAACTAACTTAGTAGGCATCCTTAAATCATTGGGGTTAACAAACACTAATACTCGAAAAATATTTCTATTTATCTCCTTTAAATTATTAGTTAAAGGCTTAATATACGGAAATATAATTGGTGTTGGCTTATGCTTATTGCAATACCATTTTAAATTTGCATCACTCGATACAGAAACGTACTATCTCTCGCACGTACCAATTAATTTATCGTTTACTAACGTTATATTAATAAATATAGGGACAATTATTGCATGTATTGGAATGATGTTTATACCAACTTTAATCTTAAATAAGATAACACCTATTAAAGCTATTAGATTTAGTTAAGACAGTTTTTAGCCGCTACCCAGGCTGTACTCCAAGCATTCTGAAAATTAAAGCCACCTGTTATGCCATCTATATTTAGCACTTCTCCACAAAAATACAAACCAGGCATTAATTTACTTTCCATGGTTTTAAAATTAATTTCTTTTAAATTAACGCCACCTGCTGTTACAAACTCTTCTTTAAAGGTTGTTTTACCTTGCATTGCGTATACATCGTTGGATAATAATTGCGCTAATTTTTGAGCTTGTTTTTTTCCTAATTCAACCCAAGGCTTAGTTATAGATAAATCTGCTTTTAAAACCAAGTATTCCCATAATCGTTTAGGCATATCAAATAAAGGAGAATTAACGATTAAGGCCCGCGACGTTAAATTCACATTAATTAATTCTAAAATTTGATTTTCGTTTAACGTCCCACTCCAATTAACCGCTATGCCTGCATGATAATTTAATTTATAAAAATCTTGTGCTGCAAAGGCTGATAGTTTTAAAACGGCAGGCCCACTTAACCCCCAATGTGTTATTAATAATGGCCCTGTGTATTGATGCTTTGTACCATTTACTCTAACGGTAGCGTGTTTTACACTTAATCCCATTAACTCCTTAATATTACTTTGAGGTAAATTAAGTGTAAATAAACTCGGAATTAAATCATCGATGCTATGCGTTTTTTGTTTTATAAATTCATAATTTTTTAATTGATGGTGTCCTCCTATTCCGCAAATAATTGCATTTGCAGTATAGCTTTGTTTATTTGTTTTAATGCTTATGGTTCTATTTCTCGACTCCGCTCGAAATGACAGCGTTGAGCTGCTTAGTTCGGAAGAATGAAACAATAGGTTGTCAGTTCGAGCGGAGTCGAGAACCGGCCCTTCATTTATTTCTAAAACTTCTTCACTTAATTTTATATCAATATTAAGTTTCTGGCATTCGTTTAAAAAGCAATTTATAATAGTTTCGCTACTATTACTTTCCGGAAACATTCTTCCATCTGGTTCAACTTTTAATTTAACACCTCGTTTTTCAAACCAAACAATTGTATCAGTAACTGAAAACTGAGCAAACACTTGTTGCAATTCTTTTTGTCCGCGTGGGTAGTTTTTAACTAACTCCACATTATCAAAACAATGATGAGTTACATTACATCGCCCGCCACCACTCACTCTAACCTTTGATAACACTTTATTACTTTTTTCAATAATAGTAATTTTTGCCTCAGGATAATTATGAGCTGCATTAATAGCAGCAAAAAACCCAGATGCTCCCCCTCCAATAATAACGATGTTTTTTATAGACAATTTGATGGTGTTAATGTTTGTAAATCTACAATTGTAAATTGAAATATTTTTTATATTTACTTAAACAATTTTAATAAAACAAGAAATGGGATTATTTGATAAATTACGTAATGAGTTCATCGATATTATTGACTGGACTGACAACACAAACGACACCATCGTTTATAAATTTCCTCGTTACCAAAACGAAATAAAAATGGGCGCAAAGCTTACCGTGCGCGAAAGTCAAATTGCAGTGTTTATGAACGAAGGCACTATTGCCGATGTTTTTCAGCCTGGTATGTATGAGCTTTCAACGCAAAACATGCCCCTTTTATCTACCCTTAAAGGCTGGAAATTTGGTTTTAATTCTCCTTTTAAAGCAGATGTGTTTTTTATTAGCACCAAACAATTTATCGATCAAAAATGGGGCACTAAAAACCCTATTACTTTAAATGATGCTCGCTTTGGGTTTATTGAGTTACGTAGCTTTGGATCATTTGCATTTAGAGTTACCGATGGTGGAAAATTTATAAAAGAAATTGCGGGAACACAAGATAAATACACAACCGATGAAGTATCAGAACAATTGCGCAGTATGGTTGTTACTAAATTTACCGATGCAATTGGTGAAGGAAATATACCTGTAGAGAAATTTGCCGCTAACCTAGATGAGTTATCAAAACTTGGACAAGAAAAACTGAATGTTGATTTTGCAGAATATGGCTTAACAATTACAAAATTTTTAGTAGAAAATGTATCAATGCCTGATGAATTGAAAAAAGAAATTTTCAATTACTCTCGTTTAAATGCAATTGATGTCAATAAATTAGCTCAATTCAATACGGCCAATGCAATTAAAGATGCAGCTAACAACCAAGGAATAGGCGGCGCAGGTGTTGGTATGGGAGTTGGAATGGGCATGGGAAATATGGTTACTAATATGATGCAACAAGGCATGATGAATCAAAATACTGGAGCTGGAGCTCCGCCTCCTCCGCCACCTGTAACTCAATATTTTATTGCGATTAATGGTGCTCAAACCGGTCCATTTACTATGCCACAATTACAAGCTATGATTTCAACGAATCAATTTAATAAACAAAGCTTAGTTTGGAAACAAGGTATGGCCGGTTGGTTAAATGCCGAAACTCAAGCGGAATTAATTCCATTATTTGGTTCAGTGCCACCACCATTACCTCCTCCAATTGGATAATTAATTACTGAATATATTTCGACTTCGTTCATAAGCATAATAAATGTTACATTGAACGAAGTCGTTTGTTATTAGTCCTATATTTAACTCAATTATTAATACTTTTATCACTAAAAAATAAATTATGCTTTGGCACATTCTTAAATATTATTTATGCTTTGTAATCGAAGTGTTTTTTAAGCGTCATAAAATAAAAAATGCCCAGCATATTCGCGTAAAAGGTCCTGTAATCATTGCGATGAATCATCCAAATGCATTTATGGATCCTATTGCATTATCTGTATTGGGTTACCCGCCTCGTATGTTTTATTTAGCCAGAGGG
>JAYSTR010000073.1:0-4842 GCA_043719555.1 Bacteroidota bacterium
ACTGGTTTTTGCACGCCTGCTTTGCAGGTACTTTGCTTAATTACTTCCTGCAGGCTTCGGGCATCGTACTTTTCGCCTTTTTCTTGCCCTACAAATAAATAGGTTTTGGGTTTATAAGTAGTAAAATACTCACTCTGTAACTTTCTAAATCTCAGTTAAAATACCCATTATTAAAAAAAACTGTATATTTAAGTTTGATTAAACTACACCCAACAATGGCTATTAAAAAAGTATTATCCTTACTTATATTGGTTTGTTTTGTTTTTAAGGCAAACGCTCAGGTTAAAATTAATGAGTATTCGGTTTCTAACACTACAAATTTTGCTGGCACTAATTTTCCTGATAATCAGGGTAACACTCCCGATTGGATAGAGTTATACAATCCTTCAACGAGTACGGTTAGTATTAGTAATTTGTATTTATCAAATTCGGCAACTGATTTAACTTTATTTAAATTACCCACTACAGCTAGTTTAACAGCCAATGGATTTTTACGTATTTGGTGCAGTGGCAAAGGAACTGGGGCTTCTAACGCGACTAACATTCATACTAATTTTGAATTAACACAATGCATAGGCGATAAAATATTTTTATCAGATGGTACTACTGTTGTCGATTCATTATCTTTACAACTCACGCAATCAAACCATTCGCGTGGTCGCAAACCAGATGGTGCTCCGGGCTGGAAATTATTTGCTGCCCCATCTCCTGCCTCAACAAACACCGTTGCTACAGCTTATATAGATTATGTGGCTACTCCACAAATGGGCATAACATCTGGTTTTTATACAGGTAATCAATCTTTGAGTTTATCTTGCCCAACACCAAGCGTTACTAAAATTTATTACACCTTAAATGGCTCCGAGCCTTTGGTATCATCGCCACAATTTACAGCTGCTTTAACGCTTACTGCAACTACGGTTGTGCGCGCTATGGCAACTACAACCATAACTGGTTATTTACAAAGTTTTTTCGAAACCAATACCTATTTTATTAACGAAACAATTAATTCTAATTTTGGTGTTGTATCTGTTAGTGGTGCTCCTACATTAAAAGGGATGTTAAATGGCGCCGCAGTAGGAACAAATTCTTTAGCAACGCATTTCGAGTATTTTGATGGCGGTACTTTAAAAACAGAAACCTATGGTATTGTAAGAAAAACCACAAAGGATATTATTGGACAAAGCAATGTGCAACATGGTGCTGATTACGAAACAGCCGATGATTATGGCTACAATAACGCGATTAAGAACAAGTTTTTTGCAGATGCGAAACAAGGTGTTAGTAGTCGTGTAGATTTTGAACACTTACTTTTAAAAGCAGCTGGTGAAGATAATTACCCGAATGATACTACCAGTAATAGTAACAAAAGAGATACCATACACACTAACATTCGCGATGTGTTTGCGCAAACCTTTGCATTAACGAATGATTTACATGTTGATGGTCGCCGTAATAAATACACCATTTTATTTGTAAACGGAAAATACAATGGCATTTATGATTTACGCGAAGCCTTTGATGCAGATTATTTGAACTATTATTATAATGTTGAAAAAGATAGTATTGATAATATTAGCACGGTAGCTGGTGCATTGCAAGCTAACAATGGTAGCACTGCCGATTGGACTGCTTTATATAATTATATTAAAACTAACTCCATGACCAACGTAACGTTTTATAATTACGTGGAAAACAAATTGGATTTTAGTAGTTTAATTGATTACATGATTTATAACTCCTACATGGTTAATGCCGATTTTGTAACTAATAATGTAGCCTTATGGAAAACATCCAATAAACTTGGTACTCAAACCAAATGGAAATTTGCCATGGTGAACATGGATAATGTTTATGATACAAAAAGTCCTAAATCAATTTCCACATCATCAATTACTAACGACCCGTGTGTATATCAAAATGAGCTTTCTGCTGCTGGCCAAAATAGTGGTTATGCCGAAATTATTACGCGCTTAATGACTAACCCAAAGTTTAGAGATTTATATGTGAATCGTTTTTCGGAATTATTAAAAACCACACTTAACTGCACTAAATTAAATGCGCATCTAACTTATTTAGAAACGTTGATTAAACCAGAAATGACTCGTCATATTGATTCGCTAGGAGGTTCATTAGCAACCATACAACAATGGCAAAAAAATATTGATACCTTACATTTCCGAATTTCGCAACGCTGTGCAAATATCGAATCTAAAATGTTGAACTGTTACAATTTAAGTGGCCCTTATAACTTGCACATTACGGTTGATCCTCCAGAATGTGTTGCAGAGGTAACGGTTGATTCTTTAAAATCTCAAAACTTTGCATGGGATGTAAAGTATTTTGGCAATGTGAATGTGAAATTAAAACAACGTTTAATAGATACAGCGAACTATGAGTTTAGTCACTGGGAATTTGCTCACCATATTACTACGCCCTTAAAACCAAAAGATAGTTTATCCATCTTATTAATTGCGAATGATGATATTATTGTACACTATAGCCCTAAAATTATTGAAGCGGCTTTTCCATCTGGTTTTTCGCCTAACGGAGATGGACAAAATGATTTTTTAAATATCGTAGGAACAAAAAATGTAAAAAACTATACGGTTGAAATTTGGAACCGTTGGGGACAATTAGTGTATTCATCAAACGATATTAAAACTGGGTGGGACGGGAATTATAAAGGTTCTCCATCACCAACAGGTGTTTATGCCTTTGTTGTAAAATATACCGATGGACACGATGAAGATCAGATTAAAAAAGGAAATGTTACCCTATTAAGATAAGCTATAACTGAACATGTTAAAAAAAATTATTACCACACTATTGATTACCTGCACGTTTTTAGTAAACGCACAGGATATTCATTTCTCGCAAATTAATGAATCGCCCTTATGGTTAAACCCTGCCAATGCTGGTATGATGAATGGTTACTTTAGAGCAACTGCTCAATACCGCAGTCAGTGGGCTGCAATGGGAAATGCTTTTCAAACAATGGGAGTATCGTTAGATGCTATTGCTTTAAAAACAACTAAAAACAAAGCGTATTTAGGCATAGGGATGATGGTATTTAATGATAAAGCAGGTGTTGCTAAATTAGGTAACACTTTAGGTCAGCTACACCTGAATGCTATTTTAAAAGCCTCTGATAATAGTAAAATATGTGGCGGTATGTATATCGGGTTTAATCAAAATACGGCTAAGTACGGTTCTTTAACTTTCGAAAATCAATACGATGGCAAAACATTAGATAATACGCTATCAAGTGGCGAAAATGTGGGTTACTTAAATTTTACAACAACGGATGTTGGTGCAGGTGTAAATTATGAATTCTCAAATGCAAAAGTTGATATGCAACGCGACGATGTATTTAGCTTTAAAGTTGGTGGTGCAGTTCATCACTTAAATCAACCAACGATGAAATATAGCGCCAATTCAAATTACCGCTTACCAATGCGTTTTGTTGGCCAGGTAGAATCGCGTATTGATTTTAAAGGGTCGCGTGCGAGTATGCATCCAAGTCTTATTTATTTGCAACAAGCAAAAGCAACTCAAATAACGGTGGGTACACATTTTATGGTACGTTTTAAAAACGGCACTAAAAAAACAGGTGCTATTACCGAAACAGGTTTAAGTTTTGGATTGTTTTATCGTGTGAAAGATGCCGTTATTCCTCAGTTTAAATTAGATTTAGGTAAATACGCTGTAGGTTTAGCGTATGACATTAATATTTCAACATACAAACAAGCCTCGATGGGTAAAGGTGGTATGGAAATATTTTTAAAAATTATGTCGCTTGATCACGCGTTGTTTCAGCGTAAACGTGAGCATAGCATCCAGTAATATTTGTTAATTGCTTAGTGCTTTTGTTGAAAAACAAAATCCTTTAAAACATTACTCTTACTTATATTTGAGTAATGGCATTATTAGAAAAAGAAACCGAAAAATTATTTTACTCTATTGGCGAAGTAGCTGATATGTTTGATGTAAACACCTCGTTAATTCGTTTTTGGGAAAAAGAATTTGATGTTATTACGCCCTCTAAAAACAAAAAAGGCAATCGCTTATTTACAAAAAAAGACATTGAAAACTTTAAACTCATTTTTCATTTTGTAAAAGAAAAAGGCTACACTTTGCAAGGCGCTAAGGATAAATTAAAAGGTGGCATAAAAGAATCTGACCAAGTGAAAGTTGAAGTGATTGATAAATTAAAAAACATCAAAGACCAACTTTTAAAAATGAAACAGAGCCTTTAATCTTCTGTTAATTTATTTTTTCTTTTTATTCTCGTTCCAAGTTTTGTATTCGTTTTGTTGCTCTGGTCTGTAGGCAGGCATACGACGTAATGGTTCGCAAGGTTTTAATGTTGCATAACAATCGGCTGGTAATTGCTGATATAAGGCTGTGCCTTTAGTTTTCCAAGCTATCATGTCATCACTCACTTCCTTTACTACTTTACCCGGATTACCAACTACTACTTTTCTATCTTCAATGATTGTATCAGCTGGTACAAAACAAAGGGCGCCAATAATACAATTATCGCCAATTACACAGTTATCCATTACCACTGCATTCATGCCAACTAATACATTTTTGCCAATGGTGCCACCATGTATAATCGCACCATGTCCAATATGAGCCGCTTCTTTTAACAAAACAGTTGTTCCGGGAAACATATGTATGGTACAATTTTCTTGCACATTGCATCCATCCTCGATGATGATTTGTCCCCAATCGCCACGAATAGCAGCGCCAGGGCCAACATACACATCCTTGCCAATAATTACATTTCCGGTAACGGTTGCATTTGGATGAATGAAAGATGATTTATCTATTACT
>JAYSTR010000074.1:0-12483 GCA_043719555.1 Bacteroidota bacterium
GTTGCCTCTGTATCAACTGCTTTTCCTAGCGGAAACTCAACACTCCAAATAAAATTATTAGATACTAAATTAGCATTAGATAATGGTGCTGATGAAATTGACATGGTTATTAGCCGTGGCGAATTTTTAAAAGGCAACTACAATTTTGTATTTGATGAAATTGCAACTATTAAAGATTTGACACATAAATATAACGCTCGTTTAAAAGTAATTTTCGAAACGGGTGAAATCTCTACCTTAGATAATGTGCGTCGTGCAAGCGACATCGCTATTTATGCGGGCGCTGATTTTATTAAAACCTCAACAGGAAAAATTAGTGTTGCTGCAACAATGCCAGTAACGTTAGTAATGTTAGATGCAATTAAAGATTACTATTACAAAACAGGTACAATGGTTGGCATGAAACCAGCTGGTGGAATTAGTACAGCTAAAAGTGCTTTACAGTATTTAGTAATGTTGCACGAAACTTTAGGAAATGCTTGGTTAGACAACAAATGGTTTCGATTTGGCGCAAGTTCATTAGCTAACGATTTAATTTTACAGTTAGAGAAAGAAGCAAGAGGCGTATACTTTAGCAAAGATTACATTTCAGTAGATTAATTTTAAAATGAAAACAACGAAAACAAAACAAACAAAAGATTTAGATGAAACCTCTAACTTTTCGAAAATTTTGGTTAAATCATTTAAAACAGATTTTAAGAAGTTTTTAAAAAAAAATAAATCTGGTTCAGTATCTAAATGAAAGTTAGAATAATTATGATGAAATATTTTGCATTTTATAGTTTATTTATCGTTATCGTTTTTTCTTGTAAAAAAAAGACATCTGAAGCTTCAATAGAACCAGAAGTTACTCAGCCTGCCGTTGAAGCAAAATACACTTGCGTGTTATCAAATCAGCTCAATCTGACAGAAAATCTAAGCGGAGGTTTTGATTCAACTATAGGATGGCACGGCTACTATTATAAGACTTTAAACAATCAAATTACTAACGGTAATTATGATTCTATTATTTGCAATAATTATCCGAATTATTTTGCAATACCTACAAATTTAAATTATTACGATTTTTCTAAAAACACAACTTGGCGTACGAAATCTAATGAGATAGGGAATATAAATTACATTGAGACTAGTAATTTGCCATCACTGTCGAATCAATTAAGTGTTACATCAAATACATTTAATGCAAGTGTTGGTATTCCTGTTAAATTTTTAGGATTAACAAATACCGATTATATTACAGTTTCATATGTATGTGATATATGTACCATAGGTGGTGATATGAAAAGTTATTCAGTTGCACTTAATATCTCGAATATGTCAGATACAATTACTGAAATTTCAAATTTTGGTGTTCCAATAAACGCTAATGGCTTATTATCTATTACTTTAAAGAAAGATCACAAAGTGATAATCAATAATAATGACACCTATTTTAGAAGAGAAGTAACATACTCGTACAATATTAAAAGAGTTTTATAATTAAAATACTATGGCAAAAAAAGAAAATAAAAAACTAGAATTTTTCACTGATTGGAAATACGCTCCAGCTCCTGAAGCAACCGATCATATTCGTTTACAAAAGCAATACGAATTATTTATCAATGGTAAATTTGTTAAACCAACCTCTGGTAAATATTTTGATACCATTAACCCCGCAACCGAAGAAAAAATTTCTACTATTGCTGAGGCTAATGAAAAAGATGTAGACTTGGCTGTAAAATCAGCACGCACAGCTTACGATAAAACGTGGAGCAAAATGCCTGCAAAGGAACGCGCTAAATATATTTTCCGTATAGCACGATTAATTCAGGAGCGTGCTCGTGAGTTATCAGTTATTGAAACAATGGATGGCGGTAAATCGATTCGCGAAAGCCGTGACATTGATGTGCCTTTAGCAGCAAATCATTTCTTTTACTATGCTGGTTGGGCCGATAAATTAGAATATGCTTTTCCTAATCGTAAACCTCAATCACTAGGTGTTGCAGGGCAAGTTATCCCTTGGAATTTCCCTTTGTTAATGGCTGCTTGGAAAATAGCACCAGCCTTAGCAACTGGCAATACAGTTGTTTTAAAGCCAGCAGAAACTACATCTTTAACCGCTCTTAAATTAGCAGAGATAATTCAGGAAAGTGGATTACCTGATGGTGTTGTCAATATCATTACAGGTCACGGGCCAGTTGGAGCCTCAATGGTAAATCATAAAGACATTAATAAAATTGCATTTACTGGCAGCACTGGTGTAGGAAAATGGATACAAAAAGCGGTTGCTGGAACTGATAAAAAATTAACGTTGGAGTTAGGTGGTAAAGCGGCCAATATTATTTTTGAAGATGCGCCTATCAATCAAGCAGTAGAAGGTATCGTTAATGGCATTTTCTTTAACCAAGGACACGTATGTTGTGCAGGCTCTCGTTTATTTGTACAAGAAAGTGTTGCGGAAGAAGTTATCCGTAAATTAAAAGATCGTTTAGAAACTTTAATTGTTGGCGATCCATTGGATAAGAATACTGACATTGGTGCTATCAACTCAAAAATGCAATTAAATAAAATTAATGAGTATTTAAAAATTGGTGTAAACGATGGAGCAGATATGTATCAAAGCTCTTGCTCTATTCCTAAAAAAGGATACTTTGTTCGTCCTACGTTATTTTTAAATACATCTCAATCGCATCGTATTTCTCAAGAAGAAATTTTTGGGCCAGTATTGGCCATTCAAACATTCCGTACTATTGAAGAAGTGATAGAAAAAGCCAATAACATTCCTTACGGATTAAGTGCTGGTGTGTGGACAGACAAAGGTTCTCGCATTTTTAACTTAACAACTAAATTACGTGCTGGTGTTGTTTGGGCTAATACGTACAACAAATTCGACCCTACTTCTCCATTTGGCGGTTACAAAGAAAGTGGATTTGGGCGCGAAGGTGGATTACATGGTTTAGCTCCTTATTTAAAGTTTTAAGAAAAGTATTATGGAAAGAATAGAAGTATTAAAAACATATAAAATATTTATTGGTGGTCAATTTCCTCGCACCGAAAGCGGGCGTTATTACCCTTTAAAATTAAAAAACAACATGACAGTAAACGTTAGTTTATCATCTCGTAAAGATTTTAGAAATGCTGTATTAACTGCTCGTAGTGCCTTTAGTGGTTGGAGTGCAAGAGCAGCATTTAATCGCGGACAAATTTTATACCGTATAGCAGAAATGTTAGAAGGCCGCAAAGAACAATTTTTAGAAGAGTTAAAACAATTAGGTTATACACCTGCTGCTGCTAAAAAAGAGGTTGAATTAAGTATTGATCGTTTAGTATATTATGCTGGTTGGTGTGATAAATATCAACAAATGTCGAGCGCAGTTAACCCAGTTGCATCATCACACTTTAATTTTTCAGTGCCTGAACCTATGGGTGTTGTAGCTATTATGGCTGATGAATCAACAGCGTTATTAGGCTTAGTATCTGTTATTGCGCCTTGTATTGCAGGTGGTAATACTTGTATCGTACTAGCATCAGAAACTAAACCAACGTGTTCCATTACCTTTGCTGAAGTTATTGCTACAAGCGATGTTCCGGGTGGTGTTGTAAATATTGTTACTGGAAACAGAAAAGAATTACACGCACACTTTTCATCACATATGGATGTAAATGCCATTATTACTTGTAACTCCGAAAAAGACTACAATAAAACCGTTGGCGAAAATGCCTCGTTAAATGTAAAACGAGTTTTTGTGTGGAATAAAAATTGGAATAATGAAGATGAGCAAAGTCCATACTACATTACCGATTTACAAGAAATAAAAACGACTTGGCATCCAATTGAAAACATTGGTGTTTCAGGAATTAAGTACTAGTTCTTTATTTAATTTTTAAACTTAAAAGGCAATCTCAACTTACAGTAAGATTGCCTTTTTTATCAACTTATAAATAACTCCTATGTTTAAATTCATTTTCAAAATAACAGGCTGGAAAGTAACTTCTCATTTGCCAAAGGAAATTAAAAAGTGCGTGATCATTGCGGCACCACATACAAGTAACTGGGATTTTGTTTATGCAATGGGAGCCTTGGCCGAAATGCAAATTAAAACGCGCTTTACCATTAAAAAAGAATGGTATCGTTTTCCTTTTAAATATTTTATGGAAAAGATGGGAGCTTTAGCCATTGACAGAGGCGCTAACCCAGACGGAACAAGAAAAGGAACAGTAGATGCTATGGTGGATTTATTTAATAAACATACCGACTTACTATTGGTTGTAACACCCGAAGGTACACGTTCACGTATGGACAAATGGAAAACCGGCTTTTATCACGTAGCATTAAAAGCCAACGTTCCCGTGGCATTGGGGTTTATCGATTACGCTAAAAAAGAATGTGGTATTGGCAAACTAGTTGATTTAACTGGTAACTACGCCCTAGATATGAAAACCATTATGGATTTTTATAAAAACATCACTGGTAAAATTCCTGAAAATTTTGCTTTAGACACTTCGTTTGAAAGCTAGGTTTTTTTATATTTTATAGAACGCAGATGACTCTGATAACAATGATTTTGAGAGATTAGAATCTCAACTCATTTTCAATTATTTAAAATCATATTTCATCATAAAAATCTGTGTTATCTGCGTGCCATTCATAATTAAAATTTCCATATCCTAATCAAAAAAGTATCTTTGTTACTTGCATTAAACAACGTAACATGGAATATAATTTTCAAAAGATAGAATCAGAATGGCAAGCTTATTGGGCAAAACATAAAACGTTTGCAGCAAAAGATGGTGGCGATAAACCCAAGTATTATGTATTGGATATGTTTCCGTATCCATCTGGGGCTGGTTTACACGTTGGCCATCCGTTAGGCTACATCGCTTCTGATATAGTATCACGTTACAAACGCCACAAAGGCTTTAATGTATTGCACCCTATGGGTTACGATAGTTTTGGTTTACCGGCCGAACAATACGCGATACAAACTGGGCAACATCCAAAAATCACCACTGAAAATAATATTGCTGTTTACAGAAGACAATTAGATAAAATTGGTTTTTCTTTTGATTGGGATAGAGAAGTTAGAACCTCTAGTCCAGAATACTACAAATGGACACAATGGATTTTTATACAAATATTTAATTCGTGGTATAACAAAACATCTGATAAAGCGGAAAACATTGCAACGTTAATTGCTGAGTTTGAAGCAAACGGAAACACTAACGTTAATGCGGTAAGCGATGATGATATAAAAGCATTTACATCTAACGAATGGAAAGCCTTTACTGAAAAAGAACAATCGGATATGTTAATGGCTTATCGTATTGCTTACTTAGGCGAAGCGTATGTGAACTGGTGTCCGCAATTAGGCACAGTGTTAGCTAACGATGAAATTAAAGATGGTGTAAGTGAGCGTGGTGGTTATCCGGTGGAGCGTAAATTAATGAAACAATGGAGCATGCGTATTACGGCTTATGCTCAACGTTTATTAGATGGATTAGATACCCTTGATTGGACAGAAAGTTTAAAGGAAGCGCAACGCAACTGGATAGGAAGAAGCGAAGGAACAAGTTTAAAATTTAAAATTCAATCCTTCGACTCCGCTCAGGATGACAAATTTATTGAAGTGTTTACAACAAGACCTGATACGGTTTTTGGTGTGTCATTTGTAACTTTAGCGCCAGAACACGAATTAGCAACAACTTTAACTACGCCTGAAAACAAAGCAACTGTAGAAGCTTATGTGACTCAAGCAAAAAATAGAAGTGAGCGTGAACGCCAAGCGGACATTAATAAAATTACAGGTGTGTTTACCGGTTCTTATGTGGAGCATCCTTTTACAGGAAAACAAATTCCTATTTGGATTGGCGATTATGTATTAGCAGGTTATGGTACTGGTGCTGTAATGGCAGTACCAGCTCACGATAGCAGAGATTATAGTTTTGCAAAGTTTTTTAACTTACCAATTTTAGAAGTAATAGCAGGTGGCGATTTAGAAAAAGAAGCCTACGATGCTAAGGAAGGTAAATTAGTAAACTCCGATTTTTTAAATGGCTTAGAAGTAAAAGACGCCATGAAAAAAATTATTGCAGAAATTGAAACTCGTGGTTTAGGTAAAGGAAAAATTAATTACCGTTTACGTGATGCCGTGTTTGGCCGTCAGCGTTACTGGGGAGAACCAATTCCGGTGTATTACAAAAATGATATACCTCATGCATTAAATGAAAATGAGTTGCCATTAGTATTACCTGAAGTAGATAAATATTTACCAACCGAAGATGGCGAACCACCATTAGCTCGCGCAGCTGCATCGTGGAAATATAAAGGCGAATACGATTACGAACATAGTACCATGCCCGGTTGGGCTGGTAGCTCTTGGTATTTTTTAAGATACATGGATGCGCATAACGCTTCGTCGCTTGGCGCTAAAGAATTATTAAATTATTGGCAACAAGTAGATTTATACATTGGTGGTAGCGAACACGCAACAGGACATTTATTATATGTGCGTTTTTGGACTAAATTTTTAAAAGACTTTGGTTATATTAATATCGAAGAACCTGCGAAGAAGTTGATTAATCAAGGGATGATACAGGGTAGAAGTAATTTTGTTTATCGTGTAAATGGGACAAACAAATTTATATCTGCTGGACTAAAAAAGGATTATGACGTAAGTAGATTAAACGTTGATATCAATATCGTTGATAACGATGTATTAGATATCAATGCCTTTAAAAACTGGAGAGAAAATTTTAAAAATGCTGAATTTATACTAGAAGACGGAAAATATATTTGTGGTGTTGAAATCGAAAAAATGTCTAAATCAAAATTCAACGTACAAACACCAGATGACATTGCAGAAAAATTTGGTTCAGATACTTTACGTTTATACGAAATGTTTTTAGGTCCTTTAGAGCAAAGTAAACCTTGGAATACAAATGGTATTACGGGAGTACACGGTTTCTTAAAAAAATTATGGCGTTTATTTTATTCCCCCTTACAAGGGGGTGCCCAAGGGGCGGGGGATGTTGCTCTAAACATTAGTAATGACGAACCAACTAAAGGCGAATTAAAAACCTTGCATAAAACCATCAAAAAAATTACCGAAGACATTGAACGTTTTTCGTTTAATACCTCAGTTAGTAATTTTATGATTTGTGTAAATGAATTAACTGACGCTAAATGCAATAAGCGTGATGTGCTAGAGCCTTTATTAATTTGCTTATCGCCTTATGCGCCTCACATTACCGAAGAGTTGTGGAAACAATTAGGTCATGCCGAAAGTATTGCTACGGCTCCATTTCCTGAGTTTAACGAAGCGTTTTTAGTGGATGATTCTATTAATTACCCCGTATCGGTAAATGGTAAATTAAAATTTACGCTAGAGTTAGCTGCCACATTAACTGTGCAAGAAGTTGAAGCAGAGGTAATGGCCAACGAGCAAACCATTAAATTATTAGAAGGTAAAACTCCTAAAAAAGTAATTGTAGTGCATAAAAAAATTGTGAATATGGTGGTTTAAAACCCCTTGTTCCAAAAAATTTAACATTTACAACGATACTATTTTTCAAATAATTAAGTATCTTGAGGTCTGTAACTAAAGTCCTCTATTCATGATTCTTGGCAATCTCATAAACCTTGGTGTAAAATCCGACATGGAGTTTTTCCAAAAACGTGAAACAAGAATGATAAACTTGTTTTCGCTTATTACTTTATGTGGATTATTAGTTGGCTCGAGTATCGTTTTTTTTATTAGTGGTGATTTCGCTATTCAAACAGTTGTGTTTTCTGCTATAACATCATTAACAATTTTGTATTTAAATTATAGGTTACTCTACAATTACTCAACCACAATCTTTGTAATAACTATTAATATCACCATATTTATTATTAACGAACAATATCTTGATGCCGCCGGGAATTACTTATACTATTATCCAGTTGTTTTTTGCGTAGCCCTCATTCATAATCCATCAAAGCCATCAACTCGCTCTGTTGTATACTTTTCAATTGTACTGCTTAGTTTTATACTTTCTAGGGCTTTAAAAATACCATCTTTAATTATACAATCTATTTCCGAAAAAGATAACGAAGCGTTATTAACCTATAATAGTGTCTTATCCTTTTTAGTTACAGTTACATTAGTTTATTTAGTTGTAAAACTCATCAACAATCAAAATAACGAAACCCTTGCCTTTGCTCAAAAAGAGCACGATGTTCAACTACTTATTGCACAATCATTAAAAGAAAAAGAAACGTTATTAGCTGAAATACAACATCGAGTAAAAAACAACTTAGCTATTATTACAGGGTTATTAAATCTTCAAACGGAAAAAGCCCCTTGCGAAGAATCGAGGCATTTGATGATAGAGTCTCGAAATAGAGTGATGAGTATTTCGATGGTACATGAACGTTTGTATAAAAAAGATAATTTATCTAAAATTAATTTAAAGATTTATTTATCGGAATTAATACAAGAGTTAGTGAAAAATTATCCGATTAACAATGAACAAATCATTGAAATTGAAGAAGACCTAGAAAAAATTGAAATAGAGGTTACAAAAGCTGTACCTATTGGATTAATTATTAACGAAGCATTAACCAACTCATTAAAGCATGCTTTTAAATCTGCTGAAAAGCAACCAATTATTAATATAAAAATGCACCTCATTTTTGATAAAATTCAAATTAGTTTAAAAGATAATGGAGTTGGTTTTTCTGATACAACCAAACGAAAAGATACTTCTTTGGGCTTATCGCTTATCGAATCTTTATCTGACCAGATAGATGCCAATGTGGTATTTAAAAACGACGATGGCGCTTGTGTAAGCATCGTTTTTGGCGTATAAAAATTCTCAAAGTATAATTTGTATGTTTGTATATCAAATTTATTTATGATGATGCGCACTACTCTTTTTTATATTTTATGGTTTGTTTTAATTCAGCAAGCGTTAGTGTCGCAAATGCAAATCAAACAAGGAACTTGGCGCGGTGTATTATCTTTAGATGCGTTAGAAAAAAATATTGAACTTCCCTTTAATTTTGATTTAACATACAGTAATGGAAAACCTACTATTACGGTTAGAAATGCCAGCGAAAAAATCAACATTACAGACATTATTATAAAAAGCGATTCGCTATTATTTATGATGCCTGTATTTGATACTGGCTTTCGTTTAAAAATGCATAACGATTCCTTAACTGGCTTATGGATCAATTACAACAAAACAGAAAAAAATAAAATCCCTTTTTATGCTGTGCATAACGATACACGTCGTTTTATCTCATTATCAAAAACTCATCTCGATTTTACAGGGCAATACGAAGTAACTTTCGAAAAAGGTACTACTGATGAATACAAGGCTATAGGCGTCTTTAATCAACTTGGAAATAAAGTAACAGGCACTTTTTTAACCGAAACAGGCGATTACCGTTTTTTAGAAGGTAATGCAGATAATAACACCCTATCCTTATCTTGTTTTGATGGATCACACGCCTTTTTATTTAAAGCCATCTCAAGTAAAGAATCAAGTAAGGCTGATTCTTTAAAAGGCAAAGTGTATTATGGCATCAGTGGAAGCGAAACTTGGGAAGCAACTCGTAACACAAACTTTACTTTAAAAGACCCTGAAAGTATTACTTACTTAAAAAACAAAGAGGACAGCGTATGGTTTACCTTTAAAAACCTTGCTGGCATGCCAGTTAGCTTAACGGACGCTAAGTATAAAAACAAACCTGTTATTATCCAAATTATGGGTAGTTGGTGCCCTAATTGTATGGATGAAACGGCATACCTCTCTAAAGTATATAAATCCTATCATCCTAAAGGACTAGAAATTATTGCGTTGGCCTATGAGCGCACCCCTAGTTTTGAAAAAGCCTGCGCTAACGTTACGCGATTAAAAACCAAATACAGTGCGGGTTATACGTTTTTAATTACTGGCCTAACCGGTAAAACAAAAGCCTCAGAAAGCTTACCATTCCTCAATGCTGTAACTGCTTTTCCCACAACTATTATTCTTGATAAAAAACACCATGTAAAATCCATTTATACAGGTTTTAATGGGCCTGCAACAGGAAAAGCGTATTATCGATATGCAAAAAAAACGGAATCATTGATACAACAATTGCTTTTAGAGTAAAAATTGCAATTATTTTATGCGCGCATAATGTAGTTAGTCGCAGTAATAAGGTATTTAGTCTGTAAAACCAAAATTTCCGTCAAATTGTTATGTTTTATTCGAATTTTTTATTATATCTTTATATAGAATTTTTAATTCGTTTACTCAATAAAACATACATTTTAATCAATATATACCATGATTGCAGAAATTGAAACCTATAACCTCCAAGATACTTTAAAAGAGTTTTTTGGTTTTGATGGCTTTAAAGGCACTCAAGAAGCCATTATTAACAACATCTTAAATAAGCAAGATACGTTTGTTATTATGCCAACTGGCGGCGGTAAATCGTTATGCTACCAATTACCGGCTATTATGAGCGAGGGAACTGCTATTATTGTTTCTCCACTTATTGCCTTAATGAAAAACCAGGTTGATGCCATACGCGGTTTTAGTAACGAAACAGGTATAGCTCACTTTTTAAACTCTTCATTAAATAAATCGGAAATTGCAACTGTAAAAAAAGATGTTCTTTCGGGCAAAACTAAGTTATTATATGTTGCTCCTGAAACACTAAATAAGGAGGATAATATCGAGTTTTTCTCGGAATTTAAGATTTCTTTCTTTGCTATTGATGAGGCACACTGTATTTCGGAATGGGGACACGATTTCCGTCCAGAATATCGTCGTTTGAGACCTATTATTGATAAATTAGGTTCGGTGCCTGTAATGGCTTTAACAGCTACGGCAACTCCTAAGGTTCAGCAAGATATTCAAAAGAATTTAGGAATGTTAGAAGCGAAATTGTTTAAATCGTCCTTTAACCGCGGTAATTTATATTACGAGGTTAGAGCAAAACAAAATGTAGCTAAAGAAATTATTAAATACGTTAAGCAAAATACTGGCAAATCGGGTATTATTTATTGCTTAAGCCGCAAAAAAGTAGAAGAAATTGCTGAAGCTTTAAAAGTAAACGGCATAAAAGCAGCTCCATATCATGCTGGTTTAGATGCTAAAGAACGCGCTAAAACTCAGGATGGCTTTTTGATGGAAGACATTCACGTTATTGTTGCAACCATTGCCTTTGGTATGGGTATTGATAAACCAGATGTTCGTTTTGTAATTCACCACGATATTCCAAAATCATTAGAGGGTTATTATCAAGAAACTGGTAGGGCTGGTCGTGATGGCGGCGAAGGTAACTGTGTTACTTTTTATAGCTATGACGATATTATGAAGTTGGAAAAATTTATGAAGGATAAACCCGTTAACGAACAAGAAATAGGGAAACAAATGTTATCTGAAACAGCTTCGTTTGCCGAAACATCTTCTTGTCGTCGTAAATTTATTTTACATTATTTTGGCGAAGAATTTAATGATGCCAAATGTAATGAGATGTGCGATAATTGTCGTCATCCAAAACAAAAATTTGAAGCTAAAGATGATGTTGCTTTAGTGATTGAGTGCGTTACAGAAAGTAAAGAAAAACACAAAATTAAAGATATCATCAATATTTTAGTTGGTAATTTAACTGCAACTGGTAAATCATACAAACACGATAAATTAGAGACTTGGACTAAAGGTTTAGAAGACGACAAAGACGATAAATTCTGGAATGCTGTGCTTCGCCAATCGGTTGTTAACGGTTTCTTTACAAAAGATATTGAAAATTACGGTTTATTAAAATTAACTGATAAAGCCAAAGCATTCTTAAAAAATCCTGTAAGCATTAAATTTACTCACGACAATGATTTTAGCAATGCCGAAAGTGATAATGATGATGATGCAGTTGGCGGAAAAGGTGGAAGCACAACGGACGAAGTGTTATACGCGATGCTAAAAGATTTAACTAAGAAAATAGCTAAGCAAAATAATTTACCTCCATATGTAATTTTTCAAGAAACATCTTTAGAGGAAATGTCTATCAACTATCCAATTACAATGGAAGAGATGACAAAAATTACAGGTGTTGGTACTGGAAAAGCTGCTAAATACGGTAAACAATTTTTAGATTTAATTAAAAAACACGTTGAAGAAAACGATATTGAGCGCCCTAGTGATATGGTGATTAAATCAGTCGTTAATAAATCAGGTTTAAAAGTGTTTATCATCCAAAACATTGATAGAAAAGTGAGTTTGGAAGATATGGCTAAAAACAAAAACTTGAAAATGAACGATTTGTTAACGGAAATAGAAACTATCGTTGAATCAGGAACTAAAGTAAATATCAACTACTACATCGATCAAGCTATTGATGAAGATAAAAAGGATGACATTTACGAATGCTTACGCGAAGCTGAAACGGATGATGTGAATGCAGTTTTAGCTGAACTTGGTGAAAACGATTACTCTGAAGAAGAAGTGCGATTGATGCGTATT
>JAYSTR010000075.1:0-4816 GCA_043719555.1 Bacteroidota bacterium
TACCCATTTTGCTCAGATGTAGTAAAGGATTCTAACCCAGCTTTTACTTTATCATATTTACTGTTGTATGAATACATAGTCCCCATAAATTGCGCCATAGCTTTAAATAAGCGTTGGGTAGTAACCGCATCATCGCCATACGCTTTAGTAATTAATTGCTTGTATTTACCACTATTCGAAATCTTCGTAATAATATTACTTAGTGTTTCGTTCATTTCAATTGGGTTTGTAATAGGGCCAGCGGGTTGCATTTCTAAATTTAAAATACCACCATCGTGCATAAAAGTTGTATTCCAATTTAAATTTTGTAAAGCAGGTGCATTTCTTTTACCTAACAAGCCATTAATGCCGTGACTTACCTGATGTTCGCCGTGAGCAAAAGCTGCAGATTGCTGATGACACGAGCCACAAGAAATGGTATTATCAGATGATAAAATGGCATCGTAAAATAAAGATTTACCTAAAATAAATTTTTCGGTAGTAATCGTATTATCATTAAAATTATAACTAGGTATTGGCCAGCCTTTAGGAATAATTTCTTTCACAAGATTATTATCTGAAATAACATCTGGTTTAATTTCAGGATCAACAGAGCACGACGCCAATAAAATAACAACGAAAGTGTATAAAAAAAACGGTTTCATTTAATTGGTTAAAGAGGTTACAGAAAACATATCCGAATAATTATCAACTATATCACTGGAGGTTTGCGTAATACCTGTAACGGTGTAATCTATAGCAAAATCAATTAAATAGGGATTATTAAACCATTCGGATAATTCTGCTTTTAAGGTTAAAACGGGAGTATGATTTGGAGTAATAATTGCATCAGTAGGAAATGTTAAGTTAATCGTTCTTAAGGCATTAAATTTTCCGGCATAACCACCAATATGATAAGCTATTTTTTTATTTAAATCAGGCGATTGAGGTGAGTAACCTTCTAACTTTGCCATAATATATCCTTGGTTCCAGGGCCAATACATATTGTTTGATGGCGCTAAAGCTCCAGTATTTACACCACCTACGTTTTTTGCTGAATCAACTCCTAATAAAAAACTAATAGAACTATAATCTTGTTTCGGGATTTTTTTAATGATTAAATGTAATGAGTTTGGATTTGATTGATCAATTAGGTAATAACTATTTGCTTCTTTAAACTCATAACCAGCGCTGGTTTTAACAACCACATTACTTACATAATATTTGTAAATAGAAATATTAAACGTATCGCCATTGGCATTGGTATAGTTTTGAGTATTCATGATTAATGGTTGCCCATTAACAGTATTATCAATATGAATTTCTAAAAATCCAGTTGTATCTGGTGATAAATTTAAGGGAGGTAACGGTTCGGGAGCTGGTGCTGTACTTTTTTTACAAGAAAAAAACAGAGCAAAAAAAACGAATAGAAAATATTTCATGACCGGTAATATTACATTTTATTAAAGATAAGTAATTCAATCATAATAAGTAAAAAAACGAAATTAAATCATATTAAGTAAAATGATATTACTCCACAAACCAACCAATTAATCGGCGACGTAATTTGCTTAAATACGTTTGCGTTTGATAATCGGTAAAATTATTAGTGGCATTAATGCATTTAGTGTATTGTTTAACGCGGTATTTCACTTCTTCGGTTAAGAGCTCAAATAATTCAAAAGCCTCATCAAAATCAGCGGCATTGTCTTTTATACGCCCAAAATGATCATCTAAGGATTGATCTAAAACCGTTTGTGGTTTTAAACCTTTTCTTAAACACAATAAATAACGCTCACGTACTATAAATGCTTCGGCTGATGAATTTAAAAAGCGCGCTTTAATGTCTTCTGGTAATTCATAATCGTTTTCTAATTCATAATCCCATTCATCTTTATAGCGTTGCTCTAAATACATGTGAGGCGCTACAAACACGTGTTTCCAGTCTATAGGAAACTGCCATAAATTAAAACGACGCGCATTATTGCCTAAATCAACAATATTAAATTTCTTTTTATGAGGTAGTACACGTGAGCCACGCCCAATCATTTGATGATAGAGTGTTAAGGATTTTGTGGCTCTGTTTAAAATAATGGTTTCAACTTCGGGTTCATCAAAACCAGTGGTTAAAATACTTACCGAACTTAAAACCGCATCTTTGGTATTTTTAAACCAATCAAGCGTTTCTGCTCTATCTCTATCACTAAAAGTACTATCTAAATATTTTACAGGGTAACCTTTGGCTTTAAATAAATTATAAACGGCAATACTTGTTAAAATACCAGCATTAAAAATTAAGGTTTTAGTTCCTTTTCCAATTTCTTCGTAAGCATCCAATAACTTACCTTGCATCATGGCTTGTGTGTACAATTGTTCGTGCGAACCCGTTGTAAACTCACCATTATTACCAACTTTTAATCCACTAATATTTACATCATTAGAAAACGTAATGCCTTCAGATAAAAAGCCCATCTCGATTAATGAAGGAATACTTTCGCCAACTATAATTTCTTTATAGGTTTGATAAAGAGGTAATTTTTTGTTGCTACTTAAAGGTGTTGCCGTAACTCCTAAAATATTTACGTTTTCGAAATAATGAAAAATTTTACGAAACGAATTGTAGTGAGCCTCATCCACAATTACTAAACCGATGTCTTCTAAAAACTGATCGTCTTCTTGTAACCGATTATTTAAGGTTTCTACTAAAGCCGTAAAACTTTGATATTCGGTTTGATGCGGCAATTCCTTAACTTCGGAATTAATCACTTTATTTTTAATGCCTAAACTTGCTAAAACACCCGATGTTTGTTTACTTAACTCAATACGATGCGTTAGTATTAATACTTTTTTATTGAAATGAGTAATATAGCGCTTAGCTATTTCTGAAAATATAACGGTTTTACCACCACCTGTAGGCAACTGAAATAAAATATTTTCGTTTGGCTTAGCCTCACAAAGTTTATTAAAGATGTTATCTACAGCTTTTTGCTGGTAAGGATAAAGTTGTCTGACGGTTAAAATTTCTTCTGCTTCCAAAATAAAAAATAAGGTTATAAACTTAAGCTATTTTTATTGAATAGCAAGGTAAAATCGAAAACAATTATGGGTCTTTTATGAAATAAAAAAGGCCATCTCGTATGAGATAGCCTAGTTTAAATTTAAGTTAAATAATTGTTATAACGCTTGAGAAAAACCTTCTCTAATTTCGGTAGCAGCATATTCGCCACCATATAATTTATCTTTAATTTTCGAGAAACTCTCAATCGTATATTTCACATCTTCTAAAGTATGCATAGCCGTTGGAATTAAACGTAAAATAATCATGCCTTTTGGTATTACTGGATATACAACCATTGAACAGAAAATACCAAAATTTTCACGTAAATCAATCACCATATTTGTAGCCTCAGGAATAGAACCACGCATATAAACTGGCGTTACAGGTGTATTAGTTACTCCAATATCAAAACCTGCTTCTACTAAACCTTTTTGTAAAGCAGCAGATATCTCCCATAATTTAGTACGATACTCTGGGTGTTTATTAATTAACTCTAAACGTTTTAATAAACCAACTACTAAAGGCATTGGTAAAGATTTCGCAAATATTTGAGAACGCATATTGTAACGTAAAAATGTTACAACTTGTTTAGTAGAGCTAATATAACCACCAATTAAAGCAAATGATTTTGCAAATGTTCCAAAATAAATATCAATCCCATCTTGGCAACCTTGTTGTTCGCCTGTTCCACCACCATTTGGCCCTAATGTACCAACACCATGAGCATCATCTACAAATAAACGGAAAGTGAATTTTTTCTTTAACTCAACAATTTCTTTTAATTTACCTTGATCGCCACGCATACCAAATACACCTTCGGTAATCACTAAAATACCACCACCAGTTGTTTCTGCTAATTTTTGAGCGCGCTCTAATTGTTTTTCGCAATCTTCAATATCGTTATGTTTAAATACAAAACGCTTACCCATGTGTAAACGAACACCATCTAAAATACAAGCATGGCTTTCAGCATCATAAACAATTACATCTCGTCTGTCAACTAACGCATCAATAGCCGAAACCATTGCTTGGTAACCAAAATTACATAAAATGGTATCTTCCTTTTTAGATAGTTTAGATAAGCCTTGTTCTAATTGCTCATGTAAATCAGAGTTTCCACTCATCATACGAGCACCCATTGGTAATGCTAATCCAAATTGAGTTGCACCATCAATATCCGCTTGGCGAACTTCGGGATGATTTGCTAAACCTAAATAGTTATTTAAACTCCAGTTTAATAATTTTTTACCTCTAAAACCCATGTGTGGAGATACATCACCCTCTAATTTAGGAAATGTAAAATAACCGTGTGATGCTTTTGAATGCTCACCAATAGGTCCCATGTTTTTTTCAATTTTTTCGAATATATCTTTCATTGTTTAAGTAATTAGATATTTATATAGATTTTAGAATTTCAATTCTGGAGCACAAATTTAATAAAATTAAATGATTTTTTTAATGACTCTTAGCGTATGTGTATATTTTTTTGTATCTGTATGATGGATGCCATAATGGTCAAATCTATCAATACGCACACAGCCACTTGCATGTATGATTTGCTGGTTATCAAGCACTATACCCACATGTACAATACTTCCAGCTTCATTATCAAAAAAGGCTAAATCGCCCGGCTCAGCTTCTTCTACAAAGCTTAAAGCAGTTCCAAATTCAACTTGCTGGCTAGCATCACGCGGTAATTTAAAGCCGTTGAGTTTATAAACTAATTGCGTAAAGCCTGAACAATCAATGCCAAAAGGGGAGCGTCCGCCCCATAAATAG
>JAYSTR010000076.1:0-31208 GCA_043719555.1 Bacteroidota bacterium
GAAGAATTGTATGATTAGGGTTTAGAAGCTGTGTTTTGTTTAGGAAAAAGTATATTAGGAACCACCAACGCTGGAGATAAAAATAAAAAAAGAGACAATTATGATAAAACAAAAAATTACTTTTTATATGCTATTATTTTGTTCCAGCTTAGTTGCGCAGATTTACAACTCACAAATAGAAAGTAATCTTTTACACGACTTAAATAATTTTGCTTTAACTCAAAAAACCGATACAAGCTACCATTTTATTAATACCTATTTCTTTAAAGAAATATTAAAAAAGGTAAACCCTAAAAACATTCCTGTATTGTTTGAGCCAGATTCGTTAAATAAAAACATACAAATTGAATTATCAATAAACTCGAGTGATAGTTCTTTTTCTTATCATTATTCAAAATACTTTAACGGTAATTCTGAGTATTATTATAACTGTGGGCCATCTCGAGAAACAGAAAGTTTTGAAAATAATTTATTATATGGTTGTACAAGTGTGAGAAACACCATTAAAAAAGATACAATTAATAACATTATTATTACAAAACCCACACATACTAAATACAGAGTGATGGTTTGTATGTGTCCACATTCACCTTCAAAAAAAGATGTAACTGATGACTTTTTAAAAGAACTAAAAGGTCAATACCAATTGATAATTTACAAATTTAATGGTGCCGTCACGGCTTATTTTATTGCTCCACCTAAAATCATTAAAAAACCACGCATCAAATACATCCATACAAAGTTTTAAGTTAATGCCGTCGTTGGTGTTTTACGCCGTCGTTGGTGTTATCACCAACGAAACAAAATCCTGCGGAGCTGTGTAAAACGTTTAGAAAAATTAAAAGCTACAAAAAGAAAAAATAGAATTGCTGAATAACATACTACCTCAACAATTCATTAATCGCATTCACGCAATTAACACCATCCATAGCTGCACTTACTATGCCACCCGCATAACCAGCACCTTCGGCACAAGGGTATAAGTTTTTTAATTGGATGTGTTGTAAGGTAAACTTATCGCGTGGTATACGCACGGGGGTTGAGGTACGAGATTCTACACCAACAATAATTGCCTCGTTACTAATATAACCACGCATCTTATTATTAAAGGCTTTAAAGCCTTGTTGCAGAGTTGAGCCTATCATCTTACCAACCACATCCGTCATTTGCACCGATTGTGTTCCCGGCTGATACGAGCAATCAATTAATTTAGAACTCACTTTATTATTTACAAAGTCCTGCAAGTTTTGTGCAGGTGCGGTCTGTGTTTGTCCGCCCATTTGCCAAGCCTTATGCTCTATCTCTTTTTGAAATTGCAAGCCTGCTAAAGCTCCGTATTTTTTATATGGTTCAAAATCACTCAACTCTAACCCTACTACTATACCACTATTTGCATAAGGATTATTTCGTTTAGAAGGACTCCAACCATTCGTTACCACTTCGGTTTGCGCCGTAGCACAAGGTGCAATAATACCACCGGGGCACATACAAAACGAATACACACCATGATCGTTTGCCTGATGCACTAAACTATACGATGATGCTGGTAAATAATCGCGCTTCGATACAACCTCATCGTGCGAACTACAACTGTATTGTATTTTATCAATGAACTCTTGTGGATGTTCTACACGAACACCTAGCGCAAAAGGTTTGGCTTCTATGGCAATTTTTTTTCTATCTAATAACTCATAAATATCTCGTGCCGAATGACCCGTTGCTAAAATAAGGTGTGAGCATTTATGTTCGATGGTTGTTTTGTTTCTTGTCCCTTCGACTTCGCTCAGGGTGACAGAAGGGTTGTTTTCTTTTTCAATAATGATAGAAGACACTTCATCGTTGTTGTAATTAATATCAACGAGCTTTGCATTAAATTGAATTTCGCCTCCGTGGTTTAAAATACTTTGACGCATATTCGCAATAATGTTTGGTAATTTATTAGTACCAATATGTGGGTGTGCATCCACTAAAATAACCTCATCAGCTCCGTGAAACACAAAGGTTTTTAGCGTGTGTTCTATATCGCCACGTTTACTCGAACGCGTGTAAAGCTTGCCATCGCTATAAGTGCCTGCGCCACCTTCACCAAAACAATAATTACTTTCGGGATTAACAATGTGTTCTTTATTAATAGCCGCTAAATCTCTTCGACGTTCGCGCACATCTTTACCTCGCTCAAATACGATGGGTTTAATTCCCAATTCCAAACAACGCAAGGCGGCGTATAATCCTGCGGGGCCAGCACCGATAATAGTAATTGAATTTTTTGCATTCGCAACATCGTGATATTGGATTCCTAAATCATCATCAGTAACGGGTTCATTAATCCACACCGCTAATTTTAAATTAACTTTAATATTTCGTGAACGCGCATCAATACTACGACGTAAGGGTTTAATAAAAAATGTATCTGTGGATTTTAAAGATAGATGCTCAGCAACTTCTTGTTTTAATAATTGTTCATTGTAAGCAATGTGTGCTGCAATAGCGAGGTTTAATTCTTTTTTCATAATGATGGAAGATTTTTATTCTTCAGATTAGTGAGTTACAAAAGTAAACTAATTGTTTTATGTATACAATCAATCCATATTTTCTTTTTCCTTAGAAGATAACAAATCATCCTCCGCCCTTCGGGCACCTCCTTCAAAGGAGGAAATTACCAACTACCATAAACACGGCCTTCCCATCTGTATTTAACTTGCTATTTTATTGTGCGTATTATACCTCGTAGAGGTTAAATGTTTGTAATAAGAAACTACACTAGTACACATACGACCCCCCACGGGGTCGAACATTATATGTGATTTTGGTTATAAACATTTTACTCCTATGGAGTAAAAAACTACCATTTACATTTACAGCTTGGGCTCATATACACAGTGGCTTTAGGCATCATGTTTTTTAAACTGGTTTGTACTTCGTCGCTAATTAAAATGTTGCGCAAATCAATCACTCGTAACGAGGTTAGCATACTTAAAGATTCTGGATACACATCAAAGTTGTTACTCCATAAATCCAATGTTTGCAGCTTTTGTAAATTACCTATTTGTGGTGGCAAATATTCTAAATCATTTTGGTTTAAGTTTAAGTACGTAAGATTAGTAAGCTTGCCAATATCCTTTGTTATTTTTTGTAAGCCATTTTTGCTAATCGCTAAATATTGTAGTTGTGTTAAAACACTAATGCTGTCTGGTATTTCGTGAATGGCGTTTTTACTTAAATCCAAATACTGTAAATTTTTAAAGGCATAAATTTCTTTCGGAAACGTTTTTAAATGTTGTTTGCGTAACACAAGTTTTACAACAGCATCAGGGTTTATAAGTGCTTCTTGCAAATTATCATACCCTGTTAAGGTATCAAGCGAGAGTGAATCTAATAGTTGGGCTTTAACGGTTTGGGGATGCAAACAAAAAACAATGGTAATTACTACTATTGTAATTAATCGTTTGATGTTATAATGATGAACAAGCAATTTTATCATTTGCTATGGCGTTTTTAAGTTCCTCTAAATTAGCAAATTTTTCTTCGTTACGAATGCGTTTAACAAACTCTAACTTTATTTCATCACCATAAATATCTGCATCAAAATCAAAAATATTTACTTCAATTTTAATGTTGTTATCTGTATCAGTTGTTGGGTTAGTGCCAATGTTTAGCATTCCTTTATAGCTTTTGTTATTATGAAACACATTAACCGCATACACCCCAGTTTTCGGAATAAGCTTGTCTTTGTTTTCAATAAATACATTAGCTGTTGGGTATCCAATAGTGCGACCCAATTGCTTGCCTTTAACCACAACGCCTGTTATAAAAAAACGATAGCCTAAAAATTCATTAGCCGTTTGTATATCACCATCCGTAATCGCTTTACGAATGCGCGTGCTACTCACGTTTAACTGATTTATTTCTTGCGCTAAAATTTCTTCAACCTCAAAATTATAATCAACACACATCGCTTTTAAGGTGTCAATGTTTCCTTCTCTGTTACTTCCAAATCGATGATCGTAACCAATCACTAAAGTTTTTGTTTTAAGACCTTTGCTAATAATTTCCGATACATAATCCTTGGCTTGTGTTTGCGCAAACTCTTTAGTGAATGGATATACTAACACATTATCAATGCCAAATTGTTTTAATAATTCGCATTTTTCTGCTGTGGTTGTTATGAGTTGTAAATTATTTTCGTTCGGGAAAATAACTTTACGAGGATGTGGATCGAAAGTAAACAAAAGGGTTTCGCCTCCTTGTTGTTTTTTTAATTCTAATAATCGATTAATGATTTTTTGATGTCCTATGTGTACGCCATCAAACGTACCGATAGTTACAATCGTATTTTTTAAATTACTTGTTTGCGATATTTGATTAAAAACCTGCATTAATTTCGAGGCCAAATATACAATTAAAACACTTTTACACTACCGTTTTTTATGATATAATCAACGCCGTTAATGTTGAATTTTTTTCCACTTCCTTGATGCATCAACTCTGTAATATCTTGTTCTATGGTATGTACAGAACCTTTTGTTTTATAAGCAATGTTTAAATAATCTTCGTTAATTTCCATGCCGTCATATACACCACACAACACCACGCGCACAGGTACTTTAACACGAGCTAGTAATTTTATATCACGCACCTTAGCCCAATTGTCTGCAATAAGTACGATATCCGAAACTTTTCCGCTTTTACTAATTCCATAAAGAATGGCTTCTATCACGTTTTCGGGAGCATCTCCACCCTGCCCTTTTTTAATGGTGAGCTCCATCGTTTTAATTAAATCATCTACTGTTTTTGCTTTGCAATGATAAATGCCACCAGTTGCTCCAATTTTTTTTTCTTCGTCGCGTTTTCTGTCACCATCATTAAAAAAAACAAAATGCTGGCTAGTTGTATCGCGTATAAAATGAAGTTTAAACCACGTACTAATTTGTTGCCCATACGGATACATGCTTCCCGTTAAATCTGCCACTATCAATTTATTTTTCCATAGCGTATTTCGTTTAAACACATTAAACACAACGTTGTTGATGGTATCAGTGTTTGGTTTTAAATCCATTTCGGTATCGGTGCTTCTACTCTCAAAAGCAAACTTGCCACTTTTATCATAAACTTTATAGTACCCGTTTAAGTTTCCTTTCTTATAATTGCCTTCGGCTTTTACGTGGCCATTTTCGTAATACGAAGTTTCTGAACCATCTTTAACGCCATTTTTAAACGTTTCGTAAAAATCTTTTTTGCATTTCTTCGAGTAAAAAACAGTAGGGCCATCTAACACGCCGTTTTTGAAATAAGACTCTTGCTCAACACAATCCGGTTCATCAAACCATTTAATTTCCAATCCTTGTTTTTTGTTATTACTGTAAATCACTTCAGATTTTAAATCGCCGTTTTTCCAAAACTCTTTCCAAACGCCCTGTTTTAGTGTATCTGTATCTGTAATGTTAATAGTATCGCCTTCAAAAATTTTGTAACTCAGCATTGATTGAGCGTGATTTTTAAAAAAACTCAGCGTCAATAAAATCGAAAATATATATGCCTTACAAAGCGCTTTCACTGTTTAAAATTGCTTAAATTTGCTTTCATTATCAAATTATTATGTTAGAAAAAATAAACAATCTGTTATCTGAAGTTGAAGAGTTTGCTGCACAAAGCAAAGAACAAGTAGAAGAGTATCGTATTAAATGGCTTAGTAAAAAAGGCCAGATAACAGCATTGTTTGATGATTTTAAAACGGTAGCTCCCGAAGTAAAACGTGAGGTTGGTCAGCGATTAAACGAATTAAAAACTAAAGCTCAGGATAGAATTAATGAGCTGAAAGAAAAATATGAGTCTGATTCATCATCAGCAACCGATAAAGAAATTGATTTGACTTTGCCTTCTGATCCAACTGTTCAGCTTGGTTCGCGCCATCCTTTATCGTTAGTTAAAAATCAAATTATAGATGTGTTTGCGCGCATTGGTTTTACCGTAAGTGATGGACGAGAAATTGAAGATGACTGGCATAATTTTACAGCACTTAACACGCCCGAAAATCATCCAGCTCGTGATATGCAAGATACTTTTTACGTGGAGTTAAATCCTGAAATGGTATTGCGTACACAAACATCATCGGTGCAAGTGCACATTATGGAAAATCAAAAACCGCCTATACGTACTATTTCTCCAGGGCGTGTGTATCGTAACGAAGCCATTAGTGCGCGTGCGCATTGTCAGTTTCATCAAATAGAAGGATTGTACATTGATGAAAATGTATCCTTTGCTGATTTAAAACAAACCTTAAACTTTTTTGCGAAAGAGTTGTTTGGCACGGAAACAAAAATACGTATGCGCCCAAGTTATTTCCCTTTTACTGAGCCTAGTGCAGAGGTTGATATTAGTTGCACCATTTGCAAAGGCGAAGGTTGTAACGTATGTAAATACACTGGTTGGGTAGAAATTTTAGGTTGTGGTATGGTTGATCCTCAGGTTTTGGATAACTGTGGTATTGATAGTAAAAAATATACAGGCTTTGCCTTTGGTATGGGTATAGAGCGTATTACGATGCTTAAATATCGTGTAAAAGATTTACGTTTGTTTTTTGAAAACGATGTAAGGTTTTTGAAGCAGTTTAGTGGGGAATAAATTTTTATAAATAAGATGACAATACTAAAGTGTTTTACAAAACTATACTGTTTAATTTTAATAACACTTCCAGAAGTGAGTTTGTATTCTCAGAGTAATATTGAAGCTATAAACTTAGATTCAGTTATATATAAAAGTAAAGAATTTAACTCTAGTTTTTCTTGTAACATTTCTCGACATTATCATCACTCTATAAACTTCTCAGATAATTTTTTATTTATAAAGCCTCAAAGCTGCAATAATCAATTTGAAGCAAGTGTTTTTTCGAAAGACTCTGTTTTAATTGAAAAGGGGGTTTTATTTGGTACTCCTCCTTTTAAAGACACAATGATTATTTATAATGATTTATTAGATCCAAAAACGGGTCAGTATTTTAAATCAATATATTCTAAAAAATGTTGTATTTATAGCAAATTAATAAGAGTAGGCTCTTGGGAATATTATAATAAAAAAGGCTTGCTAATAAAAACTATAAATTTTAATGAAAAGGAGTATACCAAAGAATATTTTACAGAGGAACAAAAAAGAATGAATCGTTTATATAAAAAAAGTAGGTTAAAGTTATTATTAAAAAAGAAAGAGAAAATATGATAAAAAACCTTTGGATAAACTTACCCGTTAAGGATGTAGAAAAATCAAAAACGTTTTTCACAAACATAGGATTTAAGCCTAATGCAGCTTATGGCAACAATGCCTTTTCGGCTAGTTTTTTATTAGGCGATAAACAAATTGTAGTGATGTTGTTTAACGAACAAATATTTAAAGGGTTTATACAAACCGAAAGTTCAGATACAACTAAAGGCACAGAGGTATTATTTTCGATTGATGCCGAAAGCCGAGAGGAAATAGATGCATTAGCTAAACTAGTTGAAACTGCTGGCGGAACCTTATACAGCCAACCAACCGAAGTACAAGGCTGGATGTATGGTTTTGGATTTATTGATTTAGATGGTCATCGTTGGAACTCATTGTATATGGATATGAGTAAAATGCCGAAGTAATTTTACCTAAATATTACTTTGATTTTTCTTATCTTTATGTTGTTATATCATTTGTATGAGTTCTAAAAAATCCTCCATAAAATTGTTTTCTAGCTTTAAAGAGCAAGAATTGTTTGAGTTAAATGAGATGAGTAAACTTTCTTCTAAAGAAATTTTAGCTCAATTGCGCAAACTTATCAATTTGGCTTATGGAATGAAACAAACTCTTTCACCTCCAACTCAGCACAAAATCTCTAATATTCAGTATCTTAATTACTAATGAATATTTTTGATAATTATACTCACGAGGTTTTATCTGAATTAATTACGCAATCTGTAGATGTTCTTGATATAGACGGACTTCAAAAAACAAACAATCTAAAAAACTCTGACAATTAATTTTATTTATGGATAGAGTTTCACGTAAGGATATGTTATTGCACATGCTCGAACAAGAGCCTAATGATGTGTTTTTAAATTATGCATTATCACAAGAGTTAATGGGTGTTGCCGATTATACTAACGCGAATTTACAATTACAAAAAACGTTGCAATTAGATGAAAATTATTTAGCCTGCTATTATCAATTAGGGCAAGTAAACGAAAAACTAAATAATATACCACAAGCAATTGAGTTCTATAAAAAAGGCATAACCATTGCTACACAGCAAAATAATAAAAAAACACTGGCCGAATTAAGTGATGCATTGTGGCAAATATCTGATGAAGATTAAACTCGGTTTACTGTATTATTTTTAATAGCAAATAGCAAGATGTCCATTGATCTCCATAAAATTAAATCCTACGAAAACTTACACATTGTTTTTTGGTTACTAAAAGACAGTTGCTGGATGCTTCAGTTTAAATGGATGGGAATTATTATGGTGATACCTACTGTTTTTGTTGCTGGTTTAATTGCGTATGTATCTCGAAAAACCAATGATCTTTATATAAATCTAGCTATTTTATGCTGGATTTGTGCCAATAGTTTTTGGATGTATGTAGAGTTTTTTACCTCTGGTGAACTCAAGCTTTGGGCCTCTATACCATTCTCGTTTGGATTTCTATTTGTGGCTATCTATTATTACAAAAGCCTGTTTTCTAAGTCAGTTTCTGCTAAATAGTTTTTTGAGATAAAACTTGTCTAATTTCTTGTTCTAAACCCGTAAAAACCATTAAATTAGACACGTCAATTTTAAATCTATTTTCCTATGGAAACTACACCATATCAATCCACACACAAAATCCGTATTGTAACAGCTGCTGCTTTATTTGATGGGCACGATGCTGCCATAAATATTATGCGTCGTATTATTCAATCTAGCGGCGCAGAAGTAATTCACCTAGGTCACGATAGAAGTGCGCAAGAGGTTGTAAACTGTGCTATACAAGAAGATGCAAATGCAATTGCGGTAACAAGTTACCAAGGTGGACACGTAGAGTATTTTAAATATATGTACGATTTGTTGAAAGAACAAGGTTGCGAACAGATCAAATTATTTGGTGGTGGTGGTGGTGTAATTCTTCCAACTGAAATTGACGAATTACACGCCTACGGCATTACACGTATTTATGCACCTGATGATGGACGTTCAATGGGTTTACAAGGGATGATTAATGATTTGTTGCGTCAGTGTGATTATGCGACTGGAACAAACATTAAAAATGATGTAGATAAAATTGCTGATAGAAATTATAAATCGTTAGCTCGTATTATTTCAGCTGCCGAAAATTTTAATGAAGAAAATATAGGTTTACTAAACGAATTAAAAACTAAAGCGGAAATATCGCAAACGCCTGTGCTTGGTATAACTGGTACTGGTGGTTCTGGTAAATCAAGTTTAGTGGATGAATTGGTACGTCGTTTTTTAATTGATTTTAAAGACAAACAAATTGCCATTATTTCGGTTGACCCATCTAAACGTAAAACAGGTGGCGCTTTATTAGGAGATCGTATTCGGATGAATGCGATTAAAAATGATCGCGTGTACATGCGTTCGTTAGCAACTCGTCAGAGTAATTTGGCATTAAGCAAATATGTTCAAGATGCGGTAAACATTTGTAAGGCAGCTAATTTCGATTTAATAATTTTAGAAACCTCTGGTATTGGACAATCAGATACTGAAATTATAGAACACTCTAATATGAGCTTGTACGTGATGACGCCTGAATATGGCGCTGCTACTCAATTAGAGAAAATTGATATGTTAGATTTTGCTGACATCATTGCTTTAAATAAATTTGATAAACGTGGGGCTTTAGATGCTATTCGTGATGTAAAAAAACAATACAAACGCAATCACAACTTATGGGAAATTGCTGATGAAGATATTCCTGTGTTTGGAACAATCGCTTCTCAATTTAATGACCCTGGAATGAATCGCTTATACAAAGCGGTAATGAATAAGATGGTTGAGAAAACAGGCCATAACGCTTTGGCTTCTCAATTTCATATTACGGAAGAGATGAGTGAAAAAATTTATATCATTCCTCCTTCAAAAACACGTTACTTATCTGAGATTTCAGAGAACAATCGTAACTACGATAAACGTGCGAATGCACAAGCAGAGGTTGCACAAAAATTATACGGTATTCAAAAAACCATAGAAACGATTAATGAATCCAAAATGGATGATAAAGATCGTTTGATTAAAGGTTTGCAAGAAGCCTTTGCAAAAACAAAATTAGATTTAGATCCTCATCATTTATTAGTGATTGAAGGTTGGGAAGCAAAGAAGAAATTATACAGTAACGAGTTTTACGAATTTAAAGTGCGGGATAAAGTGTTGAAAATTGAAACACATTACGAATCTTTATCCCATTCAAAAATACCCAAAATTGCTTCGCCAAAATATACCTCTTGGGGCGATATTTTAAAATGGACGTTACAAGAAAACTTCCCTGGCGATTTTCCTTACACGGCTGGTATCTATCCATTCAAACGTGAGGGTGAAGATCCAACGCGTATGTTTGCTGGCGAAGGTGGACCAGAAAGAACCAACAAACGTTTCCATTACGTAAGTAAAGGATTGCCTGCAGCACGTTTAAGTACAGCCTTTGATAGCGTAACGTTATACGGTAACGATCCAGATCACCGTCCGGATATTTATGGTAAAGTTGGAAATAGTGGTGTAAGTATTTGTTGTTTAGATGATGCTAAAAAATTATACTCTGGTTTTAATTTAGCAGATCCAAAAACATCGGTATCAATGACGATTAATGGTCCTGCACCAACATTAGCAGCCTTTTTTATGAATGCTGCTATTGACCAACAATGTGAGCTTTACATCAAAGAAAATAAATTAGAGAAAGAAGTAGAAGCAAAAATAGCTGCTATTTATAAAGCTAAAGGAACAGTTCGCCCAACTTACCAAGGCGAATTACCTGAAGGTAATAATGGCTTAGGCTTAATGTTGTTAGGCGTTACCGGCGACCAAGTTTTACCTAAAGATATTTACGAAAAAATTAAAGCAACCACTTTATCGCAAGTTCGTGGTACGGTGCAAGCGGATATTTTAAAAGAAGATCAAGCACAAAACACCTGTATTTTTAGTACAGAGTTTAGTTTACGTGTGATGGGTGATGTGCAACAATACTTCATCGATCAAAAAGTACGTAACTTTTATTCGGTATCTATTAGTGGTTATCACATTGCCGAAGCTGGTGCCAATCCTATCTCTCAGCTTGCCTTTACGTTAGCTAATGGATTTACGTTTGTAGAATATTACTTAAGTCGTGGCATGCACATTGATGATTTTGCTCCAAACTTATCATTCTTCTTTAGTAATGGTATTGATCCTGAGTATTCGGTAATTGGCCGTGTGAGCCGTCGTATCTGGTCTAAAGCTATGAAATTACGTTACGGCGGCAACGAAAGAAGTCAGATGTTGAAATACCATATTCAAACATCTGGTCGTTCATTACACGCACAAGAAATTGATTTTAATGATATTCGTACAACCTTACAAGCCTTGTATGCAATTTACGACAACTGTAATTCATTACATACGAATGCTTATGATGAAGCCATTACAACACCAACTGAAGAATCTGTTCGTAGAGCAATGGCCATTCAATTAATTATTAATCGTGAATTAGGTTTAGCGAAAAACGAAAATCCATTACAAGGTTCGTTTATCATTGAAGAGTTAACTGATTTAGTTGAAGAAGCAGTGTTAACAGAATTCGATAGAATCTCAGAGCGTGGTGGTGTATTAGGTGCAATGGAAACCATGTACCAACGTGGACAAATACAAGAAGAAAGTTTATACTACGAAACCTTAAAACACACTGGCGAATATCCTATCATTGGTGTAAACACTTTCTTATCAAGCAAAGGAAGTCCAACCGTATTGCCTCGTGAAGTTATTCGTTCAACAACAGAAGAAAAAGAATATCAAATTACGATGTTAAACGAATTACATAAAACGTATGCAGATAAACACGACGAAATGGTAAAACGCTTACAAACGGCAGCCATACAAAACAAAAACATTTTTGCTGAATTAATGGACGCTGCTAAGTATATGAGTTTAGGAGAAGTTACTAAATGTTTATTTGAGGTTGGTGGGCAGTACAGAAGGAATATGTAGTTTTAATGCGTATATTATTTAGTCTACTCCTTTTTTGTTTTGTGTTTCAGGAACGTTGTTTTTCACAAAACAATGAGACTATTCAATTAACGCGTCAAGACAGTTTATATAAAAGCAATTATCACGTTGTAGGTTGTGGTGTACAATTTCTTAGGGATACTTATTATTTGTATGGTCACAACAAAAGCTCTATAACTTATAATCAACCATCCATAAATATTCTCTACCGTTATTTTTTTCCTTGGAAATTAGGAAAATCAATAACCTCAGCAAACGTAAATATTAATTACAGAACGGCAACTGGCTACTCTGAAAGTGGCGGGTTAGGTGGTAGCTCTATCTACAAAGGCTCATTTAATGTTTATCGGTTTGATGTAGGTTTATCTAGATTAAGAACTCTCGGTGCAAAAAAAGGTTTTTATATTGGTGGTGGTTTTGCTTTAGGTGGTTTAATTTATTCTTCTGGAAATTTGATATCGACAGATTATTCTGGAAATAAAATCGTTACAAATCCTGACATATCTATTTCAAAATCCGAACTGCTTTCTAAAGTTAATGTAAATGTAAATTTTGAAATGAGTACAAGATTTAAACTTACGGCTAAATCTTTTTTATTAGTAGGTTCTAAATTTCAAATAGAATCCCCTGAAGGGTTTAATGCACGAATTGGAATTGCAGAAACACTCTTTTTAGCTTACATGTTTAAATAAAACTTTACTAACTTTGATGTATAAAAAATTCAATCTATGAAAAACATCATTTTAACCTTATCTATTATTTGTATTTTTACTATTAGTAAACTGCAAGCACAAATTGTTTATGTAACCGCAACAGATAAAATATATCATACAAAGTTTTGTAATATAATGTCTAAAGCTGGGAGAGTTGGTGTTCTTTTAGCAGATGTTAAGAAACAAGGTTACACACCTTGTCAAACCTGCAAACCTGATGCATTAGTGCCACCCAAACAACAACCAAAAGATAAACCAAAATCGAAAAAATAATTTTAAAAATAGCTCTCCATAAATCGAGAGCTATTTTTTTGTCTGTTTAAAAATTTACTATCTTTAATTTATAAACTAAAAAATAAACCATGATTAAAAAAATCCTTTACGTATTAGGAGGCTTAGTTGCCTTGTATTTAATTTTATGTGTATTTGGCCCAGGTCAAATGAAAGTGGAGCGCTCTATTGATATTAATTCATCTCCTGATGCGATTAAAGCACATTTAGCTGATTATCATTTCTTTCACGAAAAATGGAGTCCTTGGACAGAAAAAGATCCAGGAATGAAAACAACCTATACTGGCGAAGTAGATGCAGAGGGGCATTCTGTTGCTTGGGAAAGTAATGTAAAAGAAGTTGGTCATGGTTCAATGACTTACAAAGGCACTCACGGCGATACCGTGTTACATTCTTTACATTTTGATGGTCACGAAAGTGATGCTCATATTTATCATATAGTTTCTGCTAATGGAGCAAGCACAAAAGTTACTTGGCTAATGCAAGATCCTACTCCATTTATTTTTCGCGGCATGATGTTATTTATGAATATGGACAAAATGATTGGTCCTGATTTCGAAAAAGGATTAAGTAAATTAAAAACAGCTATAGAAGCTATGCCATCTGAACCAACTGCTCATTATGATATTGAAGAAGTTAATTGGGATGCTAAAACTTTTTATGGCATTAAAACAAACACTACGTTTGATAAGTTAGCAGCTTTCTTTGGGCAATCTTATGGAAAAATTGGCCAAGCTATGGCGAAAGCAAAAGTTGAAATGATGAGTGCACCAAGCGCTATTTATTTTTCTTTTGATGAGAAAACGATGGTAACTGATGTAGCGGCCGTTATGCAAGTTCCTAACGATAAAAAATTAGAAGGCGTTGAAAAGTTTTTAACTCCTGCAGGTAAGGTATTAAAAATTGCTTACCACGGAGCTTACGATAAATCAGCAAACGCACATTATGCAATGGATGCTTACATTAAAGAAAAAGGCTTAACTCAAGGGTTAGTGTTTGAGGAATATGTAACAGACCCAATGAATGAAAAAGATACAACTAAATGGTTAACGAATATTTTTTACTTAGTAAAATAGTTTTCGATTTAAAAACCTTAACAAAACAAAAAAACCAAACTATATGTTTGGGCTTTTTGTTTTAAAGTAACTCTACTTCTTATTCATAATATCTGTTTGTATTCTAATAGACTCCTCGTGCAGTAATTGACAAATTTTTTCGATGTGTGCTCTTGGAACACCAATTTTTTCTGCCCATTGCGAACGAGTTCTTAAAATTTCCTGCCATCTATCCAACTGAAAAATAGTAAGGTCGTGCTCCTTTTTATACAAACCAATTTGTTCAATAACATGCGAGCGTTTTTTTAAAACATTAATTAACTCTTCATCTATTTCGTTTATCATATCTCTAAACTGTCCTAATTTATCTATGCAATCAGGATTAACAGAGGTTGTTTTACGATAAACCAAATGCGCTAACAATTCTTTTAACGCTAATGGTGTTAATTGTTGTTGTGCATCACTTAAGGCTTCACTTGGGTTAATGTGTGATTCTATCATTAAACCATCCATCCCTAAGTCTAAGGCTTTTTGAGCCACATCGGGTATTAATTCTCTATTTCCACTAATATGACTTGGGTCGCAAATTATAGGTAACTCAGGTATAAGCGTTTTTAATTCAATGGCAATTTCCCACAAAGGTTTGTTACGGTATTTGGTTTTACCTGCATAATGAAACCCACGATGTATCGCGGCTAACTTTGTAATGCCTGCATTTGATAAACGCTCAATAGCACCAATCCATAATTGCAAATCAGCGTGAATAGGGTTTTTTATAAATACAGGAATATCTACGCCCTTCAATACATCAGCAATTTCCTGTACACTAAACGGATTCCCTGTTGTACGCGCTCCAATCCACAACACATCAACACCGTGTTTAAGTGCCAGTTCTGTGTGCTGAGCAGTAGCAACCTCAACCGCTGTTTTTAATCTAGTTTTTTGTTTTACTTCTGTTAACCATTCCAGTCCTATTTCACCAACTCCTTCAAATGAATTAGGTCTTGTACGAGGTTTCCAAATACCAGCACGTAAAAGTTTTATACTATTAATGGTAGAAATATGCTGAGCTGTTTGTAATAATTGCTCACGGGTTTCTGCACCACAAGGTCCAGCAATTAAAAGAGGCTCGTTGTTAGATGTAATCCAAGTATTTAAAGGTTGTATTTTCAAAATTAATGACAATAAGTTTTTATAGGATTATTTGCTGCAGTAAAACCATAACGCAATGCATTATTAAAATCTTCGCAAGGGTTTTGTTTTAAATTAACTTTAGCTACACCACGCCAGTAGTAGGCTTCTCCATTTTGCATATTAAGCGCCAAACAATTATCAATGTCGTTTATACACTCGTTAAATTTTTTCATTTTACCATACAAAACCCCTCTGCGTAAATAATATTGTGGTTCAAAAGTAAAGTCATTTATAGATTTATTATAGTAACTAAGCGCCACATCTAAATTATTTAAGTCGTCATAACACGTCGCTAATACATAATTTGCCTTCACATTATTCGGCTCTTGTTGTATAACACATTCTGCGTCTTTTTTTGCTTTTACGACATCGTTTAACACATAATAAACTGTTGCTCTTGCAACATACGCTTTTGTATAATTATTTAATTTTATGCAAGCGTTAAAATCTTTTAACCCCTTTTTAAACTCATTCGTTTGCGCATATAACAAGCCTCTATTATAATATGCTTTATAGAAATTTTTATTTTCATTTAATGAGGCGTTTATATGTTTTAAAGCTTGATCATAGTTTTTTGTTATCAGGTATTCTGCTCCTAAACTGTTTTGTGCTTCGTAAGAGTTTGGATATTTTTTTAGGATGTCTTCATAAAGCGTAATACTGTTTTTCCAAACGCTGCTTCTTTTAAAAGCTAAACAAGGCAATGTAATCAGTAATAAAATAAAAACAATATTAAGGCTTGTTTTATATCTCTTTAAAACATCACATGCCATTATACCCAATCCAATAATTGCCAAATACATGTATCTATCAGCGGTTAATGCTTCACCAAATGGAACAACTTGTAAAACCAATAAAAGATTAATTATAAAAAACAATAACCCAAAAAACAATATCGTATGTTTTGATTTATAGAGTTTATAAATTAGAACGAACAAAAACACTAAAAATAAAAAACCAAGAGCCATACTACTTTCTTTGGTTTTTGGATATGGATAAATAACTGAAAGATTAATTGGAACTATTGTTTTATAAACATACTGAGACAACGCATAACCAGCATTACTAATTTTATCCATTAAAGAAAAATGCTTTGTTGTATTAATATAATTCCCTACAACTTGAGCTTTGTAAGTAACAATAGAAAAGATAATACTCACTACAAAAAACCCACTTTTTTGTATTAACGCTTTTTTACTAATCTCTTTATTAATAAACCAATCTAATAGTAATAATATTAATGGGAAAATAATAGCTGATGGTTTAGACATAATAGCCAACACAAAAACAATAAAGGTTGTTACTAAAAACACTGTTTTTTTATTTTCTAGATATTTAATATAAGTATAGATGCCTGATAAAAAAAAGAAAGCATATAACACGTTTTTGCGTTCCGCTATCCAAGCGATTGTTTCCAACTGCATAGGATGAAAGGCAAAAACCAAAGAAATAGCAAAAGCGGCACTTTGTGATTTCGTGATTTTATTACAAACTACAAAAACCAATAAGGAATTTATAAAATGCCACAAAATGTTTTCTATGTGATATCCAAAAGCTGAGTTTCCAAATAACTTCCAGTCAATTGCATAATTAATCATTGTAAGAGGGTGATAGTTTCCTACATAAAATTTTGTAAAAAAAGATGCTACGTTAAACATCTGCACATCCTTGTTTTCTAACACATATTCGCGATCGTCCCAACTTATAAAATCCGCATTAAATAAATGAGAATAAGCAAGGGGAAAAACAATGCCTAACAATAGAATTAAAAAAACTAAGGGGTAGGTTTGTATATATTGTTTTAATTTTTGCACGTGTAAATTTAATCTTTGTTGTTTAATAATCATAGATTATATTTACACTGTGCCACAACTATCTGTAGTTATAATAACCTTTAACGAAGAAAAAAACATCGCTCGTTGTTTAGAATCGGTAAAAACCGTAGCTGATGAAATTGTTGTGCTCGATTCCTTTAGTAAAGATAATACTCAGGCTATTTGCGAATCGTTTGGTGTAAAGTTTTTTCAGCACGCATTTGATGGACACATTCAACAAAAAAACAGAGCATTAAGTTATACGTCGTTTAACCATATTTTATCGCTAGATGCCGACGAAGCATTAGATGATGTCTTGGCGAAATCTATTCAGATTATAAAAAATAATTGGACTAAAGACGGTTATTATATGAATCGTTTAACAAACTATTGCGGACACTGGGTTAAACATTGTGGTTGGTATCCTGATATTAAATTGCGATTATTTGATAAAACGAAAGGGGCTTGGACAGGCACAAATCCTCACGATAAACTCGAATTATTCTGTGGAGATAAACAAACAGCTCATTTAACGGGTGATTTATTACACTATAGTTATTATACTTTACAAGACCATTACAAACAAGTAGACTATTTTACTACGATAGCATCTAAAGCCTATGTGGCCGGAGGAAAAAAAGCGCCCTTATTTAAATTAATCGTTAATCCTATCGCCAAATTTTTAGACCACTATTTATTTAAATTAGGTTTTTTAGACGGTAGGGCTGGATTTTTAATTTCTAAAATATCAGCTTACGCAACCTATTTAAAATATAAAAAAATAAGACTCTTAACCAAACAACAGCAGCTTGCAAACTAATCCAACTATAATTATTAGTCGTACCGATAGTATTGGCGATGTTGTATTAACATTACCATTAGCTGGTATTATTAAAAGCTATTTACCAAACTGTAAGCTTATTTTTTTAGGTAGAAATTACACCAAAGATATTATTGCGTTATCAAAACACGTTGATGAATTTGTGAGTTACGACGATGTTTTAAAACTAAACACGCCCGAACAAATTGCCTACATTAATAAACTTAACGCTTCACATTTTATAAACGTTTTTCCTGTAAAAGAAATTGCTTTTTTAATTAAAAAAACAAATATTCCAAATCGCATTGGCACAACCAATCGTTTATACCATTGGTTTACCTGTAATGTAAAAATTAAATTGTCGCGTAAAAAATCAGAATTGCACGAGGCGCAATTAAACACAAAACTATTAGAAGCTATAGGTATTAAACATCATTTTACGATAGAAGATTTAGAGAGAAATTATGGCTTTACAAATGTTCCTGAGCTTCAATCTGAATACAAACAATTACTAAGTCCCAATAAAACAAACGTTATACTTCACCCAAAATCTAAGGGTAGTGCGCGCGAATGGGGATTGGATAATTTTGCAGCTCTTATAAAACAACTACCCACTAACCGTTATAATGTGTTTGTAAGCGGTACGGCTGGCGATGGTGAACTCTTAAAAGATTTTATTTTAGCAAACCCATCTGTTATTGATTTAACGGGGAAGTTATCCTTACAACAATTTATAGCTTTTATTAATCATTGCGATGTTTTAGTGGCAGCAAGTACCGGGCCTTTGCATATTGCATCCGCACTTGGCAAAAAAGCGATTGGTTTATATGCGCCAATGCGTCCCATACATCCTGGTCGTTGGAAACCAATTGGTATTAACGCACAATACTTAGTGTTAAATAAAAACTGTAGCGATTGCCGGAAAACACAAAACTGCCACTGCATCCGAGAAATAAAAGCGACACAAGTTGTTAATGCGATTGGTTAATTAACCACATCTCCTCTTAAATCTCTATAATGTTTACGAGCATCAACCACATAAACACTACCTGGATATTTCGTTAATACATCCTGATAAAGTTGCTTTGCTTTTTCTTTATCGTTTAAATTGTATTCGTATAGTTCGGCTTGTTTATATAAAGCATCGTCGCCATATAAATCTGTAGGATAAAACTCCACAATGTTTTGATACATTTTTGCGGCATCCGCATAACGATTTGTCAATTTAAAAATTTGTGCTTTTTTATAATAAATATCATCACCTAGTGTGTGTTCATTATACAATACATTAATGCTATCTAACTTATTTAAAGCGGCTTCATACTGATGTTGTAATATTAATAAGTCAGCTTTAGCAAACATACTCAGTGGTAATGCATTTGTATCAACGCCAATCGCATCTGTAATCACTAACGATAAATCTAACGCGTCATTAGCAATCGTTTTAGTTGTTGCACCTTTAAGCACATCGCATTGCGATTTTGCCCATTTAAAATCAGATGCATAATAACTCAACTTGGCGTTTCTAAATTTTGCTTCTTGCCCAACAATATCATACTTAAAATCTTTTTCTACTTGTGAGTAAAGCAAAGATGCGTCCCAAATATTTCCAACCAATAAATTCATATCGGCCAATTCCACTTTTAATTCAGCTGTTGTTGTTTTATCAAATGTATATTGAGTAGTTACATTCTCCAAATCCCCTATAGCTTGCTGTGGTTCGTTTAAATAATAAGCCTTTAAGTAGGCTGATTTTTTTATAAGCGATAAAGTTAAATTACTAATTCCAAACTGCTTTATGGCGGCTTCTATTTCGGTATTTAATGCTAACGCTTGTTCTTTTGTTGGGTTATTATTAGTTGTTAATTGCAAATAATTCGCATTTAGTTTTTCGATAATAGCCATATCGTAATAAGGATTTTCTTTTCCTTTACTAATCACATAATTATAGCATTTTTCAGCAACTACATAATTATCATTGCTAATACATAGTTTCGCCAATTCCATCAAACGTGTGCCATCTTCTTTCTTACGTTTATCAAGCGCTTTATTTTGTATAAAGGAGCCTTCAAAATCTTTTTGTTGGTTTTGTATAAAAATTAAAAATTCCGAAAAAATAGTTTTATCCTGGTTTTTCTGAATCCTTTTTTGCAGCTCTTGTTTTAATATTGGATTATTAAATCCACCGTTTTTATCATCGTATCCCAACGATTGTTGTAGGTTAGCTTGCGCTGTAAATAATTCACTCTCTCTAAAATCGATGGCATCTAAATACTCATTTACCATCGCTTTTAAATCGCCTTTCTCTTTATATAAATCAGCTATTTCATAATAGTAAGGATACATCACACTTTCTTTGCGTGCTCTTTTATATACATCAATCGCGTAATCAAACAGACCTTCATCTTCAAAAGCGTGCGCTACCGGAAACACATAGTTTTGTTCTGGTATAACTTCTTTAATGGCCTTGCGGTATTGCTCATCTTCCTTATCGTTGCCTTGCTGTTTATATAATTTACCTAACCACACGTACAAATGTGCTGCTGTAGGATTACGTTTAATTTGTTTTTTTAAAACCTTTTCGGCTTTGTTATAGTCTTTTAATTCTAATAACGTTTTATAGTAATGTGAAAAATAGGCATCCGGATTTTTATCCCACAGCTTATCTAAATAGACTACCGCCTTATCATATTCTTTATGATCATAATACTGCATTGCCAAAGCCTCATCGTTGTTTTTTTGAGAAAACCCAACAAGGCTGAAAATCATACACACTATAAAAAAAGCTAACTTCATTTTAATTTGTACGAATGTTAGGTTTAATAATAGCGGGTAAATTATTTTGATTATGATTTTTAATAAACAACTCTGTAGATACTACCGTTTTATTAAAATTATCAATGCCTTGTTGTATAATAGTTGTGCTGGTTTTTAAATCGTTTATACAAGCACGCGCTGCTTGATTTTCTGCATTAATAAATGTGATAGCGTCTTCCGATTTTATGGCTCCTGATTTTAAATCACGCATTAAATTTACTAATTGAGTGTTAACTGTTTTTACTTTTTGCAGAGAGTTGTTTCTAATTTCCAAATACTCTTTTATAGTATTTCCGCTTGTATAAAACAGTTGTAAGTTTTCTGCATCGGTTGCACTAATTGTATCAATCCCGCTTTTATTTACAAACTGAGAGTATGTATAATACTGGTTGTAATAATCTACACATCCTAAACTATCAATCTGTTTAAAATTATCCGCCGCTTGATTAAGCACAATTTTTAAACTGTCTAGTTCCTTAATGTGTTTTTCATAGGTTGGTAATTGACTACAAGATGATTGGAGCATCCAAACAAGAATCCATAAAACTATAAACGCGTGTGTTTTCAATACAAATAATTAGTAAATCAAATTTAACTTTTATTGCGCAATTATAAAACGCTCTTTGTATTAATAAACCTTAAAAGAAATGAATAGAAACAAAAAAAGCTTTCCATTTCTGAAAAGCTTTTTGTCGGGGTGGCCAGACTCGAACTGACGGCCTCCACGTCCCAAACGTGGCGCGATACCAACTACGCTACACCCCGATTTTACTTATGAAAACACGTTTTCTTTGTAAAATTAGGGTGCAAATATACAATTTTTTTTTAATCTGATGCCATAATATCAAAAAAACTTAGATTTTTCTGTTGTTTTTTTCTTCTTTTTCGAAAAATTAAATCAACCAGTTTATACAAAAATGGATTTGTTTTACTTTTTTTACATTCCGAAACCCCTGTAAACAAAGCTATTTTTACAAATGCTACAAATCATAGCAACCAGATGCTTGTTTTATCATTTAACTTTGTGTCGTGGAATTGCTACTTTAAATTAATTTCACTCAAAACCGTAACTAATAAAAATATATAGAAATCATGGCAAAAAAATCAGAAGACACAATTGAAGCAGTTGAAAAGAAAACTGTAGCAAGCGAAAAACTAAAAGCATTACAATTAACCTTAGATAAGTTAGAAAAAACTTATGGTAAAGGCACTGTAATGAAACTTGGTGATACACAAGTAGAACCGATGGATTCAATTTCTACAGGGTCATTAGGCTTAGATATTGCATTAGGAATTGGTGGTTTACCACGTGGAAGAGTTGTTGAAATTTACGGGCCTGAATCATCTGGTAAAACAACCTTAGCGATACATGCGATTGCTAACGTTCAAAAAGCTGGTGGTATTGCAGCTATTGTTGATGCGGAGCATGCTTTCGATCGTTTTTATGCTGAAAAATTAGGCGTGGATACTAAAAGCTTATTAATCTCTCAACCTGATAATGGTGAGCAAGCCTTAGAAATTGCTGATAATTTAATTCGCTCTGGCGCTGTTGATTTAGTGGTAATTGACTCTGTTGCTGCCTTAACGCCAAAAGCGGAAATTGAAGGCGAAATGGGTGATAGTCGTATGGGTTTACAAGCTCGTTTAATGAGTCAGGCATTACGTAAATTAACTGGAACAATTAATAAAACAGGCTGTTGCTGTATTTTCATTAATCAATTACGTGAAAAAATTGGTGTTATGTTTGGTAACCCTGAAACTACAACTGGTGGTAATGCGTTAAAATTCTACGCCTCTGTTCGTTTAGATATCCGAAGAATTAGCCAAATTAAAGAAGGTGATGTGGTTAGCGGAAACAGAACTCGTGTTAAGGTTATTAAAAACAAATTAGCGCCTCCCTTCCGTATGGCTGAGTTTGATATCGTGTTTGGAGAAGGAATTAGCCGTGTTGGAGAAATTATTGATATTGGTGTAGATAAAAATGTTATCAAAAAAAGTGGCTCTTGGTTTAGTTACGAAGAAACTAAATTAGGACAAGGTAGAGATTCGGTTAAAAACATTTTTGCTGAAAACCCTGATTTAGCTCAAGAAATAGAAGATAAAATTTTAGCGGTATTAGCTGAAGAGGCTGCTGCCAATGCATAAATGGTTAGTTTGAATTTTTGTTAAGGAAAAGGGATGCTTCACATATTGAAGCATCCCTTTTTTGATTTTAGTTTGTTTCTGTATATCTAATATATATATATATTTGTGAAAAAACTTATGCGAATTATTTTTCTTTCTATCTTCTTTAGTTTATTTACTACGAATTTATTGTTTAGTCAGTTTGAGATTACTAATGTTGATGAATTCGAATATATTAAAAAAGGGCAAACCTATGTTGTTGTAGCAAATCCTTCTGCTCCAGAAAACGAACAATATAAAGAAATGTTTAAAAAATACTGGGGTTTAACAACCGTAACTTTTATAAAAAAAGAAGATCGTACAGACTATCAAAATGAAAACAATTCTTTTTTCGAGTTTAATTACAATACTCATACTGTAAACATGAAATATAACATTACAGATATTAATGATGACCGAAGTCTTTCTTCAACATATACATATTTTTGGTTAGAGTTTTGGTCTATAAAGCATGGCACTAATTCAAAAATCCAACTTGCAAAAGTTGAAATTAGCCCAGACTATGAAACATATAAAAAACCAGAATCAATTCAAAAAGTAAATATTGATGGAGGTGGGCATATTAAAAATTGGGGTCCAGGAATATTAAAAAATTATCTTCAAAGCATTTTAACGGGATTCAGTAATTCAGAAACTCGGGATTTATATTCTCAAGTTATACATCCAAATAAAACTGAATTTAAAAAACTGAAAAGCGACACGTTGTATGTTCCAGATTATATTTTAATAAAATTTGGAAAATACAGTGGCAATGAAAACAGACATCATAGTGCAAAATCTCTATTTAAATCTTATGATTACCCATATAAAGTTATTCCATTAGCAGAGCTGAATACTAAAATACTTCGTAATGAATCTTTTTTTTACCTTGGTTATGTAAAAAGCTGTGCAGACAAGTTTGTGTCAGTTATTAATTCTAAAACTGGTGATTTTGTGTATTCAACTTTCACAAAACTTTCGTACAATATTGAATCTAGTGATTTAAAAAAAATAAGTAAAATTATTGAAAAAGATTAACTTGTTTATAATATAGGTGTTTATCTTCTTAATGTATTTTGTAAGCCTCAACCCTACTCCATTTACTACTAAATAAAAAACCCTGTTAAGTATTCACATAACAGGGTTTTTTAATCTTAATCTTCGACTACGCTCAGCGTGACTCGTTTACTTTAAACTTCCAATCATATCTTCTGGACGAACCCATAAATCAAATTGTTCATTCGTTACATAACCTAATTCTATAGCTGCTTCACGTAAAGTTTTATTTCCTTTGTGAGCTGTTTTTGCAATTTTAGCAGCTTTCTCGTAACCAATATGCGTGTTTAACGCCGTTACCAACATCAAGGAGTTTTCTAAATGTTTTTTAATTTCTGGTAAGTTTGCTGTAATGCCATCACTACATTTTTCAGTAAATGATACACAAGCATCGCCAATTAAACGTGCAGATTGTAATACATTCGCTGCTATTAAGGGTTTAAAAACATTTAATTCAAAATGCCCGTTTAACCCACCAACCGTAGCTGCTACATCATTACCTATAACCTGAGCACAAACCATAGTTAAAGCTTCTGGTTGTGTTGGGTTTACTTTACCTGGCATAATAGATGAACCGGGTTCGTTATCTGGAATTACAATCTCCCCTATTCCACAACGTGGGCCAGACGATAACATACGAATATCATTAGCGATTTTAAATAACGCTACAGCGCTACGTTTTAACGCACCACTTAATTCAATCATAGCATCGTGTGCTGCTAATGCTTCGAATTTGTTTGGAGCTGTTACAAAAGGTAAGCCTGTTAGTTCAGCTATTTTTTTAGCAACTAATACATCGTATCCTTTAGGTGTGTTTAAGCCAGTACCAACTGCTGTACCGCCTAATGCTAATTCTTTAACAGCTTCTAGAGCATTTTTTAAAGCACGAATACTCATATTTATTTGCTGCACATAACCACTGAACTCTTGTCCAAGCGATAGTGGCGTTGCGTCCATAAAATGCGTTCGACCAGTTTTAATAATGCCATCAAACTCTTTTACTTTTTTAGCTAAAGAATCGCGTAATTTTTCCATCCCCGGAATAGTAATTTCCACAACTTGCTTGTATGCTGCAATGTGCATTGCTGTTGGGTAAGTATCGTTTGATGATTGAGATTTATTGACATCATCATTTGGGTGTAATACTTTTGGCTCATCTGATAAAGCACCACCTTGCATCACATGAGCGCGGTAAGCAATAACTTCGTTCGCATTCATATTACTTTGTGTTCCCGACCCTGTTTGCCAAATAACTAAGGGAAACTGATCGTCTAACTTCTTAGCTAAAATTTCGTCACACGCTTTAGCAATTAAGTCACATTTTTCTTTTGATAAAACGCCTAACTCACAATTAGCTATAGCTGCTGCTTTTTTAAGGTAACCAAAAGCGTATATAATTTCCTTGGGCATACTTGCCTCAGGACCAATTTTAAAGTTGTTACGAGAGCGCTCTGTTTGTGCCCCCCAATAAACGTGTGCTGGTACTTTTACCTCGCCCATCGTGTCTGTTTCAATTCTGAATTCCATAATAGTGTTTGTTTTAGATGAGCGAATTTACTAATTCTATTTTTTTATACGCAAGTCCTGTTTTTAATATTTATAAACTATTCCTGCGTTTTTAATACTCCAGCTTTCCTCCTTCGAAGGAGCTGCCCGAAGCGCGGAGGATGATTTTTCTGTTTCATTGTTCTGATAGGCTATATGAGCGAGAACAATATACCGTTTTAGCATCTCGACTACGCTCGATGTGACACAACAGACTACAGAACACCATCCTTAAAACTAACGTCGAAGAGGTTAAATGTTTATAATAGCAACTAAATCTGCATACATACGACTCCATCGGAGTCGCACTCACTATATCTTTCATATAATATTATCAACATACTCAGCCCTACTAGCATCTTCTTCATCCCGATTGCTATCGGGAGAGGAATTTCACCAAAATCTAAAAAGCTTACATTTAATCTAAAAACCACAGAAATGAAAAACATAATACTATTAGGAAGTTCAGGAATGATTGGCGGAATTATTTTAGATCTCTGTTTAAAACGTGAAGAGATAGCTTCTGTTACAGTTATCAACAGAAAGCGTTGCAATATTAATCATCCAAAAATTAAAGAAATAATTCATTCAAATTTTATGAATTTTAGTACTGTATCTGATGTTTTCAAAAATAAAGATATTTGTTTTTACTGTGTAGGCGTATATACTGGTCTAGTTCCAACAGAGGAATTTAATAAAATCACGATTGATTAAACTAAACCTTTAGTCGATGTTTTAAAGGAAAATAGTCCAAACTGTTTGTTCAGTTTCTTAAGTGGAGCAGGGGTGGATACTTCTGAAAAAAGTTCAATTCTGTTTGCCAAAGTAAAAGGTATAGCTGAAAATTATATTTTATCATAAACATTTAATACTACTCATGTTTTTCGTCCTGGCTACATTTATCCTGTTATTGCTCGCTACGAACCAAACTTCTCCTATAAGGTCTTCAGATGGTTATATAAACCACTTTCCTTTATCTACCCTAACATTGGTGTAACTTCAGATAAGCTAGCTTTAAAAATGTTTACAAAGGCCTTAAATTTTAAAGAAACTAAAACATTTGAAAATTCAGATATTAGAGAATAGTTATTTTGTTGAAAATCAACACGTTAACACTTCTTTCGATTTCAATGAGAGGGTTTGTCTACTCGACCGTAGTTGAGAACTTATGGATTTTAATCAGGTGATTTCAAACTTTAAATAGATTTGGTTTTCAAATACACTCGAAGTGACAATAGATTCAAAGTTCATAATAATTCATTGGAAACATATTATATCAATTTAAAGGCTTTCTTAAATAGGAAGCCTTTTTTAGTATCTTTAAATGATATGAATGATCTATTTAATACAACAAACGAAAAAGATAATCTATTACCAAAAGATGGTACTGTATATTATTATGGGAAAATATATACAAATGCAGAGTCTACGCATTTATTCAACAAACTATTAGAAACTATAGAATGGAAAAACGATGAAGCTGCTATTTACGGAAAACGAATTATTACTGCCCGCAAAGTTGCCTGGTACGGAAATGATTCTTTTTCCTATACGTATTCAGGTGCTACAAAAAAAGCTTTAATTTGGACAAAAGAATTAATAGAAATAAAACACTTAGTAGAATCTAAAACAGGTATAACCTACAACTCGTGTTTATTAAATTTATACCATAATGGCAACGAAGGAATGGCTTGGCACAGCGATGATGAAAAATCCTTGGGCAAAAACACAAATATCGCATCGCTTAGTTTTGGCGCCGAAAGAACATTTGCCTTTAAACATAAAGAAACAAAAGAGGTTATAAAACTGGTTTTAGAACACGGGAGTCTTTTAGTAATGAAAGATGAAACACAAAGCTATTGGAAACATCGTTTATTAACCACCACAAAGATTACTCGCGCCAGAATTAATTTAACCTTTAGAACAATTATAGAGTAGGGGAACTATGTTGTTGGGTTTGATGATATAAAATAAATATCAGGTTAGCAACGTTAAATGATTTCTAGTTTATTTCGACTTGGCACAATCAATGAATCAAACCCATAAGATTAGCATTAACAACAAAGGGTGTTCTCAACAAATAAACAATCTGTTTTACAATTAAGAAAGCCACAGAATATAAAACAAAAAAGGCTCAACTAAATTTAGTTGAGCCTTTTTGTTTCACGTGAAACATCTTCTATTTTTCTTTTAATCCATACTTAGCAATTTTTTTTACTCTATACTTTACAATTTTGGTAATTAGATCTAAAGGCATAGGTTTATTTAAAGGGAACTGTATAGAACCTTTTCCGGTTTTATATTGAGATAGCTCCTTTTCAAAAGCTTTGTTTCCTGATGGCAAAGCATATAATCCTATGTGGTTTTTAAAGGCTGCAAAGTAAACCAGAATGCCATTTAACTTAAACGCTGGCATACCATAACTAATCGTTTCGGTTGCATCAGGAGAAGCTACTTGAATAGTCTTTCTAACTTGCATTAAAACAACTTGAACTTCCTTGGTGAATCCAGAAAGATATTCGTCTATCGTTTTAGCCTTTACTGAATTCATAACCGCAACTTAAACTTTTGTTCCACGTGAAACTATTGGTGTTTAAATATATAAATCGTACTAGAATAGTGGTTCTCGTCATTAGCTTTTAAGTTAGATTTAAATCCTGTGAAAAAAGCTTTTACCAAATTAACTGAACCTGTTTTATACTTTTCACTAAGCATACTTACATAAAAACTATCGAACTTCATAGGCTTGCTCTCTATCAATTTAAACCCTGCATTATTTAATAGAGTCTGCATAGACTTTAAATCGAAGTGATATAAGTGACGAGGAACGTCATAAGCTGCCCAATACTCTTTATAATATTCAGCATCATAAGAAGCGTGATTAGGCACCGCAATAATTAACACACCATCTGCGTTTAGTTTCTTTTTAAAGAAGCTTAAAGTCTCTGCCATATCTGTTACGTGTTCTAAAACGTGCCATAAGGAAATAACATTAAACTTCTTATCCGTAATATATGTTTGGATTCTGTCTTTATCAGAGAAGACAGATAAGTCTTGGTTCGTTGCAATTTTTCTCGCATCAGTATCTGGTTCCATACCATAAACCTCCCAAGCATCCTTTTTGCATTCTGCTAAAAACATTCCTGTTCCACAACCATAATCCAATAAGGTTCCACGTGAAACATAAGAGTTAATCATCTTCACCTTCTTCTTTAATGTGTATGAACGAACATAATGGTATAACTTATTTACTATTCCTTTTTTAGAATTCGTGTGGCTAACATAGCTTTCGGCTTTGTAATAATTACCTAAAACAGAGTCTTCTGGTCGCGGATTTGTAAACTTAAAACCACAACCTTTGCAAGAAACTATGTTAAAGTTCTCTTGGCTAACAGTATAATCTTTACACACTAAAAAAGGCTCAAAGTTATTTGAGCCACACACTAAACATTTTTCTATTGCTTGCATATAATTTTACTTAAGTATTCTCTCTATTCGACTCGCTCAGATTGACAATCCAATGCTATAATATTAAAATTGTTCCACGTGGAACTATCTTCCTAAATGAACCAACAAGACTGAAATATCCGCCGGGTTAATTCCTGAAATTCTACTTGCTTGGCCAATTGTTTCTGGGCGAAGCTTTGTCAATTTATCTTTCGCTTCTAAAGAAAGGCTGTTTACTGACTTATAATCAAAATCCAGTCTAATTTTATAATTATCTAGTTTAGAAACCTTTTCAGCATTCTCTCTTTCTCTCTCAATATAACCTTCGTACTTCATTAATATCTCAGCTTGCATAATTGCATCTGGGTTCATATCTCCAACAATGTTTTTCAAAGAAGAAGAACTATTAGCTAATCCCTCTATAGAAATATCAGGACGAGCTAATACATTAAACCATCTTGTTTTTTGAGAAAGAGGGGCAGAGTTACAGCTTTCTAAATATGAATTTATTTCTGTGGGTTCTGCGCTATTGTTCTTAAAATATTTTATTAGCGAATCGTACTTAGCAATTTTATCATTTACTAAATCTAATCTATTTTGTTTAGCTAAACCAATAGAGTGGGAGAGAGCTGTTAAACGAACATCGGCATTATCCTGACGTAATAATAAACGATACTCGGAACGAGAGGTAAACATACGATAAGGTTCATCTGTTCCTTTAGTAACTAAATCATCTATTAAAACTCCAATGTAAGCTTCGTGTCGTTGTAATACAAAAGGGTTTTTCTCGTTCAATTTTAAGTGTGCATTTATACCGGCCATTTGTCCTTGGCAAGCCGCTTCTTCGTATCCTGTCGTTCCATTAATTTGCCCAGCGAAATACAAGCCATCAACTAACTTAGTTTCTAAAGTTGTTTTTAATTGGGTGGGTGGAAAGTAATCGTATTCGATTGCATAACCCGGACGGAACATTTTAACGTTTTCGAAACCCGGAATTAAACGTAAAGCTTTATACTGAACATCTTCTGGTAAGGAAGTAGAAAAACCGTTTACATAAATCTCACAGGTATTCCAACCTTCTGGTTCAACAAATAATTGGTGTCTATCTCTTTCCGAAAAACGGGTGATTTTATCTTCAATACTTGGACAATATCTTGGGCCGAGTCCTTGAATTCGTCCTGCAAACATCGGTGATTTTTCGAATCCTGTTCTTAATATCTCGTGTACCTTTTCATTTGTATAGGTAATATGACAAGGTGTTTGTTTTTTTACTTGATTTGCATTTTGTTTAGAGTCAGCAAAAAACGGGGATGTGCCTGGTAAGTATGAAAATTTATCAATAGCTAAATCTCCCTCTTGCTCTTCCATTTTAGAATAATCAAGTGTTCTTCCATCTATACGAGGAGGAGTTCCAGTTTTCATTCGTCCGGCCTCGAAACCTAAAGCAACTAACTGTTCTGTTATTCCGTAACTTGCTGATTCTCCGCTTCTTCCGCCACCTATTTGTTTTTCACCAATATGAATTAATCCATTTAAAAACGTTCCACTTGTAATAACTACTGCTTTAGCTTTAAACTCCATGCCCATACCAGTAACAATTCCTTCAACTCGTTTTCCATCTTTAGAGATAAGGAGTTGTTTGCACATGTCTTGCCAAAAATCTACGTTAGGCGTTTGCTCTAACATTTCTCTCCAAGTTGTAGCAAACAACATACGATCGTTTTGTGTACGAGGACTCCACATCGCTGGCCCTTTAGATCGATTAAGCATACGGAACTGTATAGCAGATTTATCAGATACAATTCCGCTATAACCTCCTAGCGCATCTATTTCGCGGACAATTTGGCCTTTAGCAATACCGCCCATAGCTGGATTGCAACTCATTTGTGCAATGGTTTGCATATTCATCGTAAGTAATAATACCTTACTGCCCATATTGGCTGCTGCCGCTGCTGCTTCGCAACCTGCGTGACCTGCACCAACAACTATAACATCGTAACTAAATTGCATTTTGTCTTAATAAACTAAAAGGCAAAGGTAATTGATTAAATTTTAAAAACGGAGTATTCTGTATGATTTACA
>JAYSTR010000077.1:0-12253 GCA_043719555.1 Bacteroidota bacterium
GCAAATCCATATTTAGAAACCTATTTAACCATTACAGGTAAAAGTGTTCGATATAATCCTTATGAAAAAGGCTATCAAGCAAATGTAAATATTAGTTGGAAAATTTTTAAAGACACCGTTTTAGTTAAGCAATCTCAATACAATTTGTTTAGTCCGGTTGCTAATGATACTTTGAGCAAACCATCCTTTATTGATAATCAACGTTTTTCGTTACCTAACGGCAAATATAAACTTGAGTTAGTTATTATAGACAACAATAGCTTGAATTCTAAAACATCACATACCGAAAATTTCACTATTGATATTTCTCGAGATAAAAAAATTGCTATGTCAGATATTCAAATTCTTGAATCCTTTACTAAATCAGCCACAAAGTCATCTATTTCAAAAAACGGATACGATTTAATACCCTATAATGTAAATTACTTTCCAGATCATTTAAACTCATTAAAGTTTTATGTAGAATCTTATAATGCTGATACTGCTCTTGGCAAAAAATCAAAATTTCTTTATACTTACTTTATAGAGAATAGTGAGAATTTTTACAGACAAAAGCAATTTACCGGCTTTCAAAAACAAGAATCTCATAAGGTTAATCCCTTGTTAGTTCAAATGGATATTTCAAAATTACCATCAGGAAATTATAATTTAGTTGTCTTAATTAAGGATTCCGCCAATAAAAATGAAGCCATTAAAAAATGGTATTTTCAACGACAAAATTCCTCTAAAAACTCCTTTGCACTTGCAAATTCTAACAACATAAGTACAGTGGATGAATTCTTTAATTCATTTAATAGCGTAGATTCCTTAAAGCAATTTGTGGAATGCCTTTATCCAATATCTGGTTCTAAAGAGCGCGAATGGCAACAAACTCAATGCTCTAAAAAAGATCCATCTTTAATGAGAAGTTATTTAATAGATTATTGGAAAACACAAGCTGCCGATACGGCTGATGCGTTTGTATTATGGAGTAAATATTACAAAGATGTACTAGAAACAAACGCTATGCTTAAATGCGGTAAACAAAAAGGCTATTATACTGATAGAGGTCGTGTTTATTTACAATACGGAAAACCGGACGCTCGTAACCAAGTAAATAGCGAAGCAAATACTTACCCATATGAAATTTGGCAGTATTATAGAATTTACGACAAAGCAACGGGTAGATTTTTTACCAATAAAAAATTTATTTTTGCAAATTTTGCCATTGCTGATGATTGTTACACACTTATACACAGTGATGTGAAAGGTGAATTATATAACGAAAAATGGCGTTTTAGATTAGTACAGCGCTCGCAACAAACAATTAATGTTGATGCTACTAATCCTACAAAAACTTATGGATCTAATATGGATGCCAATTTTGATAATCCAAGATAGAACCTATGTTGGATAATATTGCTATTGTAATTTTAAATTGGAACGGAAAAGTTTTTTTAGAAAAATTTATTCCAAGTTTAATTAAATTTTCCGGAAACACTAAAATTTATGTTGCTGATAATTTATCTGATGATGATAGTATTTCTTTTTTAGAAAAAAATTATCCCTCTGTAATTATAATTCGCAATAAAGAAAATGGTGGTTTTGCCAAAGGTTATAATGATGCGCTAAAACATATAAAAGCCAACTTTTATATTTTAGTTAATTCCGACATTGAAGTAACAGAGAATTGGATCGATCCTATTATTAACCTATTTGAAAGCGACCATAATATTGCAGCGATTCAGCCCAAAATATTAAACTATGACGATAAGCATAAATTTGAATATGCTGGTGCAGCTGGCGGATATATTGATAAATATGGGTATCCGTTTTGTAGAGGCCGGCTTTTTAATACTTTAGAAACAGATCAACAACAATATAATAATGCGCAAGAAGTATTTTGGGCAACTGGCGCTTGTTTATTTATTAAAGCAGATTTATATTGGGAAGTAAATGGTTTTGATGAAGATTATTTTGCACACATGGAAGAAATTGATTTGTGTTGGCGATTAAAAAACATTGGGTATAAAATTTTTGTTGAGCCTAAATCAACAGTGTATCATGTTGGTGGAGGAACGCTCAATAAATCTAATCCGCATAAAACGTTTCTAAATTTCAGAAACAACTTAATCACTTATCATAAAAACGCTAGTAGCAAATTACTGTTTTTTAAAATTTTATTTAGGGTAGTTTTAGACGGTATCGCTGGTATAAAATTTTTGCTTGAAGGGAATTATAAACATTGCTTCGCTGTTATAAAAGCGCATTTTGCTTATTATCAATTATTACCATCTACCATTAAAAAAAGAAAGCAATTACAAAAACACAACGCTTTTAAACAAAACGCAAATGCAATCTATCCTAAAAACATTATCGTTGATTATTTCCTTAAAGGCACTAAAAAATTCAGCGATTTAAAGTTTTAGTTTTGAGTATTTAATACCGAAAAAAAATTATCTATTTCGTCTGTTGAATTAAAAGAATGCAAACAAATTCTAATGCGTTCTTGAGACTCTTTAACAGTTGGGCTTTTAATAGATTTTACAAATAAGTTATTCGTCTGAAATGTATTTTCAAGTAATTGAACGGGTTCATTTCCTGCAATAATACAGCAATGTAAGGCACTCTGGCTTTCAATAAAATTTAAATCGTATGCCAGAGAATTAAAATAATTAATATTAAATTTTAATTTACCAATTTCGTTAGTTGTTTGTAGTAATTGATAGGCCGCTTTAATCGCTAATAAACTGTGATACGACATAGCTGTAGTATATATAAACGAGCGAGAAAAATTAATTAAATAATCTTTTAATTGATAACTACCAACAACCGCTGCACCATGACATCCCATTGCTTTTCCGTACGTATATACTCGTGCAAAACATTGATTTTCTATTTGCAATAAATTACATAAGCCTTTTCCTTGTTCGCCAAACACACCAATCGCATGAGCTTCGTCTACAATTAAATGTATATTGAAATCATTACATATTGCTGCTAATTCAACCAAAGGAGCACAATCGCCATCCATCGAATACACACTTTCTACAACTAAAAAAACATTTGTATAGTTATCGCGATGCCTCGTCAATAAATCTATTAACTCAGTAACATTGTTATGCTTAAATTTATAATGCGTTGCAAAACTTAATCTAATACCATCTATTAGCGAGGCATGTATTAATTCATCACTAATAATTAAATCATTTTTATGTGCAATACTAGAGAGTAATCCTAAATTCGCATCATAACCCGAATTATAAATTAATGCGCTTTCGCTTGAATGAAAAGATGCAATTTCATTTTCAATTTCATTAAATAGGGTTGAATTTCCGCTAATTAAACGGGACCCTGTGGCACCTACTTTTGATAGATGATTATCTAATTTTTCAATTTGATTGTACAAATATCCTTGAGATGAAAACCCTAAGTAATCATTGCTCGAAAAATCAATTAATGGATAATCGGTTTTAAGAGTTCTAAATAAATGATTAGATTTTCTATTTTCTAACAGGTTTTGTAAGGATTGGGGGAAATTATTCACGTTGCTAATGAATTATATTTTGCAACAAATTAAATAACTTCTTCTTTTTTAAGTTTATCTACAAACGCTTTTTTGTTTGACAAGCCTAATATTTTAAACATTTCCATGTCCTGATTATATAAAGGATTTGGAGTAGTTAATAATTTTTCGCCAGCAAAAATAGAGTTAGCTCCAGCCATAAAACATAATGCCTGACCTTCCATACTCATATTTAATCTTCCAGCAGATAAACGAACAGCCGTTCTTGGTAATACAATACGCGTTGTTGCGATCATACGTACCATATCCCAAATAGGAACAGGTGGTTGATCTGCCATTGGCGTTCCTTCTACAGCTACTAATGCATTAATGGGCACTGATTCTGGTTGAGGACGTAATAAACTTAATGTATATAACATCCCTACTCTATCACTAGCGGTTTCTCCCATGCCAATAATTCCACCCGAGCAAACTGTTAAACCAGCGCTTCTTACATTATTAATGGTATTTAAACGATCATCGTAATTACGTGTAGAAATAATATTATTATAATTTTCTTCGCTAGTATCAATGTTATGGTTGTAGGCATATAAACCAGCATTTGCTAATTTTTTCGCTTGATCTTCTGTAACCATACCAAGCGTTGCGCAAACTTCCATACCTTTGCTATTAATGGTTTTAACCATATCTAGTACTGTATCAAAATCACGATTATCACGAACCTCACGCCAAGCTGCTCCTAAACACATACGACTTGCGCCACCTGCTTTAGCGTTATCTGCAGCCTCTGTAACTTCAGCTACACTCATTAATTTTTGAACTTTTACTTCGGTATGGTAACGAGCTGCTTGCGGGCAATACGAACAATCCTCAGGGCAACCACCAGTTTTAATAGATAGCAATGAACTCACTTGCACTTCACCAACTGTGTGGTGTTGTTTGTGTACTTCTGTTGCATTATACATTAACTCCATTAAGGGAGTGTTATAAACTTCTAAAATTTCTTCTTTCGTCCAATTTTTAATTGCCATGATGTGTTTTTGTTACTTAACAAATTTAATACAAAAGGCTAAAATCACAAACTAAAAATCAGGTTTAAGGTTTAGTGTTAGTAACTATTCGTCCTAAATAAATTTTTCATTTATTAATGCCGTTTATTTGTATGATGAAAAAAATACTAGCTATACTTATTCTACTTATTTTCTTTTTTAGCTTAACTACAAAAGCACAGTTTAGCGAAAGCAAGGAACGAAAAAAAATGTGGCGAAAATCAAAAAATCGCCATAAAAAACGCGAAGCTTACAACCCCTATTTAGATAAAAAGAAAAAAGATAAACCTAGCGCACAAATTGCGAAAGAAGAAAAAATCGGGACTAAAAAAATGCGAAGAGATTACCGCAGACAACAACGCAGAAATATGAAAAAACTAGGTATAAAACCAACCAAAGTGAAAAAAGCAGAATAAAAAAACGCACCTAAATTGGTGCGTTTTTTTATGCTCTAAATAATTTAAAAAATTACTTTGTTTCTGCTGGTTTAGCTTCAGTAGAAGCATGCTTATCTTTGCAACAAGCTTTTTTCTCAGTTCCTTTTTCGCCAGAACAAGCTTTTCCTTCAGCTGCAGTTTTACTCTTGCAACAAGATTTCTCGCCTTTTTTGCATTCTTTTTTTCCTTTATCTTTATCATCATCACCTGTAGATTTAACAACAGATGCAGAAATACTTCCTACTAAACCAGTGAAAGCTAACATTAAAAATACTTTTTTCATTGTGTGTGGGTTTAAATTATTTGTATATCAAATATAATTATAAAATAAATCGGTTCAACATTCTTTTTGTTACAATCTGTTAAATTTTTGAAATTTCAAATCCTACAATCATTATTGTATCTTTATAAGGATACTTTAAATCAAATATTATGATAAAATCTATTTTACTAGGCGCATCCTTCATTTCAACTATAATTATTAACGCTCAAACAAATAAAATTAATTGGAGCCCTATAAATGAAATCAATATTGAAAAAACAGGCAAACGTGATATAATACCTAATGTATATAAAACTTTTCATTTAGATTTTTCTAATTTAAAACTTGAATTATTAAAAGCTCCTTTTGAAAAAAACATTCCGTCTTCTCAATCATCCGTCATTATTACGCTGCCTTTGCCAAATGGAGAGATTCAAAAATTTAGAGTAACTGAATCACCAGTTATGGATGCTGCTTTGCAAGCTAGTTTCCAAAACATCAGAACATATAATGTAAAAGGAATTGACGATGTGTATGCATCAGGAAAACTAGATGTTACTGAATATGGATTTCATGGAATGATAATTTCACCTAACGGTAATGTTTATATTGACCCATACTGTAAATGGAATACAAAAGATTATATCAGTTATTATACCACTGATTTTGTAAAACCCTTAGCGGATAGATTACCCGAAATTGGAGTAATAATTACAGATGAAAAAAGTGCTCATAAAACCACTGAAATTAACGCTTTTTGCGCTGGAGCAAATTTAAAAACGTACCGTATAGCTGTTGCCTGTACCGGAGAATATGCCAGAGCTGCTTGCGGAACAGGAACCAATACACCAACAACAGCACAAATATTAGCCAAGGTAGTTACCTCTATTAATCGAGTAGATGGTGTTTATGAAACAGAAGTTGCTGTAAAATTAGTTTTAGTAAGTACAACAACATTAGTATTATATGGAGATCCAGCTACTGATGCTTTTGCCGGAAATAACAATGCTTCAACTTTAATAGGGGAAAGTCAATCAGTTATTACCAGTAATATTGGTAGTGCAAATTTTGATATTGGCCATACATTTAGTACAGGCGGTGGAGGTTTAGCAAATTTGGGATGTGTTTGTGGTTCAAGCAAAGCAAGCGGTATTACTGGCAGCGCAAATCCCGTTGGCGATCCTTACGATATTGATTATGTTGCACATGAGGTTGGGCATCAATTTAGTGGTAACCATACTTTTAATGGAAGTCAGGGCTCATGTTCTGGTAATAGAAATGGGTCTACTGCTATTGAGCCTGGCAGTGGAGTAACTATAATGGCATATGCAGGTATTTGCTCTGGAGATGATGTTGCAGCAAATAGCATTCCTAATTTTCATGCAAGAAGTTTTGATGAAATAACTACGTTTGTTAATACAGGTGGTGGTAATAGTTGCGATGTAATGACTTCTACTGGGAATCAGGCGCCCGTTGTTTCGATAGGTACAATTAGTTATTCTGTGCCAGCAGGCACTCCATTTACTTTAACAGGCTCTGCTACAGATCCTGATGGTGATGCCTTAACATTTCAATGGGAGGAATTTGATTTGGGAACTACTGCTGGGAGTTGGAATTCAGGCACTAAACCGTTTTTTAAATCCCATGCCCCAACAACTAGTTCAAGCCAAAATTTCCCCGATTTAAGTGCGTCTCAAAATGGCAATTTACAAGCAGTTGCTGGGGAGTACACTCCTTTAACTGCTCAAACATTAAAATTCAGATTAACGGTTCGAGATAATAAAATGGGAGGTGGCGGCGTATGTTCCGCAACTACTCAAGTAAATGTTAATGCATCTGCTGGGCCATTTGTTGTGACTTCACAAAGTGTTATAACTACTATTTATCCAAGTGGATCAACACAAGCTGTAAACTGGAATGTGGCTAATACAAATTTAGCGCCTTTTAATGTGTCGAATGTAAATATTTATTTTAGTTCAAATAATGGTTCAACTTGGACTTTGTGGATTGCTAATACACCTAATGACGGGACTGAAAACATAACATTACCTACAGTTACTGTAACAACAAATAATTGTCGGGTTAAAGTAGAAAGTATTGGTAGTGTATTTTATTCAATTAATAAAAAAGCATTCCGAATTTCAGCATTAACAACTAGTATTAATGAACAAATTGCAAATCCATTTGAAATTAAATTATTCCCAAATCCATTTAATAGTTTAGTGAAAATAAACATTAATTCATTTAATGGTTTAGTGTCAGAAAATGCTGTGTTAAATATTTATAATATTTTAGGTGAAAAAATTAAATCAGAATCAATTATCATTATTGAAAATTTTTCAAAAACGTTTGATTTAAGTGAATTATCTAGTGGAACATACCTTGTTGAAGTAAATAATGGCACAAAAAAATCGGTTACTCGATTAATTAAAATGTAATAAAAATAATCTTATAACGAGATACAAGTTTGAAAATTATTTTTTAAATTTGGTGTATTAACAAACAATAATAGAAAAACAATGAGCACAGGAAAAGTAAAATTTTTTAATGAGTCTAAAGGATTTGGATTTATTCAAGAAGCAGAATCAGGAAAAGAGTACTTCGTACACGCAACTGGATTAGTAGACAAGGTAAACGAAAATGATAACGTTAACTTTGAAATTCAAGAAGGAAAAAAAGGATTAATGGCAGTAAACGTAAAACTAGCTTAGTTTATATACTTTATTAAATCTTTAAAGCCATCCGCAATTAACGGATGGCTTTTTTATGTTTATTAAAATGATAAAGTGAATTCCAGATCTGAAGTAATATTTTTACCTTTAAATACTGCGGGTTTCCATATTTTAAATGAGAACAACGCTTTAGAAATAACATTCACACAATCTTTACAATTTCCACTAATCGTTTTTATTGTATTTACTTTTATTAAACCCGTATCATATACTGTTATCCCAATTTTGTAAGTCCCAATCAATTGTAGAATGTTATCATTTTTAGCTGCATTGTAATTAATAACATCTTGTTTTAGCTTCACATTCCCTCCAAAATAATACGCGGCAGTTTCATTATTTAAACTAGCATCTCGACTAATTGAAAGTCCATTATCTGAACCTGTTATAACAGCTTCTGATTTTGTTTTCCCTTTATCAGATTTTTCTAGAGCTATTTTTTCTTCGTTGACTTCTGTAGTATTTTTTTTATTGTATTTATTTTTACTGTCATTAAAAGCTATATTACTAACATCAACTTCTTTATTTATAGCTGGCATAGAAGTAGCCATTGGTTTTGTTTCATTAATCACAGAGGTTACAACAACCTGTTCTGCTAGGGCAATATCATTAGAACTAATTCCTGATAGAGTTTTCACATCAGCATCAGAAGCTAATCCATCTGCGTTATTTTCATTTTCTTTTTTCTCAAAATCAGTGCTGCTCGACACTCCTGTTGTAGCCAATTCATTTGCTGATTTTTGATTTAACGCAATAATAGTTACGGTACTTTGTGATATTTTTTTTGACTTCGTAATTTTATCATCAAGAACAATGGTTGCATCTGAAATAGTTGCGTCTGGTAATGATTCGGCAACTATTGTTTTATCAAAATTATTTTCGGGTTCGTTTAAAGAGAGGTTTGTGGAGGCTAAATCTTTATGCGATTGTTTAACAACTATTACAGAAATTAAAATAATTAATGCAACAGATGCCGCTGCACCAATCCAAATATAAGGATTACGCTTACGTACAGAATCATCTCCTACTCTCACGGAAATTTCTTTATCAATATCATTTAATAAATGAGTTGCTTGAGTCGTGTCATCTAACGATTCAAAACCTTGTAAAGCCTCTTTATCAAAATCATCTAAATCAGACAAAGCATTACTATCGCCACTTTGCTTTTCGTTAAGTAGTTTTAATAATTCGTCCTTATTAAATAAATTATTGCTGTTTTGTTTGTTCACTTTTTTCGAGCTTAATTTTTAAATTTCGTTTACCGTTTTGTATAAAACTTTTTACTTCATTCATATTATAACCAGTTAAATCAACAATTTCGTGATACGATTTATTTTTCAAATAAAATAAATTAATACACTTTTGTTGATCAGGGCTTAATTCATTAATGGCTTTTTCAAGAGATGTATATTGTAATTCTTTTTCTGCATTTGCATTAAGAGAAAAATCCGAGCTCGTTTCCATAAACGAATCGGCATTATCCATTAATTCAATTTCCTTTTTTAATTTAGTTTGCTTTGTTCTTAATATCATTAAACAATGATTTTTAGAAAACATATATAACCAACTTTTAAAAAACTCAATCTCGTATTTTAAAAGATCTTTGAGGAGTTTTTCGAAAATAAACATTACTGCATCTTTAGCCTCATCCTTATCTTTAAGATATTTTAACGAAAGACCTAAAACCAAATGTGAATAGCGTTTATATAATATACCAATTAGCACCATATTGTTGGTATTTTTATACTCCATAATTAACTCATTATCAGTATAGTGGTTATATTTTTCGTTATATATCAGACGGGAAAATTTCAATAAATATACTTTAAATTCTTTTAATAAATTTGGTCGAATTGTGCTTTGAAAAACAAAAGCTGAAAGCTATATTTGTTAAATTCCATTTTTTTGGCAAGCACTTTGTATATCTTGTACCGTAATTGAAAAAAATAGTAACATATACCCTATTATCAATCTTTGCTTTTTTGAGCTTTGGTTTTAGTCCGCCAGACTATGATCCGAATGCAAAAGTAAAAGCGGTATATTTATTTAATTTTACCCGTTATTTTGAGTGGCCAGAGAATATGAAATCGGGCAATTTTGTGATTCAGGTAGTGGGATCAAATTCAGGTTTAAACCAAGAATTAACTAAAATGGCAGCTACTAAACAAGTTGGAAATCAGAAACTTGAGATAAAAATATCCTCTTCATTTGATCCAGCTTTTAAACCACAAATTATCTTTTTATTAAATGAATCATCAGATTTATTAAAAGATGTCTCATCCAAGTACAAAGGAAAGGGCACACTAATTGTAACAGAAAAAGCAGGATTAGCCAAAACTGGCGCTGCTATTAACTTTGTAGCTATAGAAAATAAACTAAAATTTGAATACAGTAAAAATAATGCAGTGAAAGCTGGACTTAAAACGAGCGACGATTTAAAGAGTCTAGCTATTGCAATTGATTAAAATAATTTATAAATTTGTTAGAGTGTTAAACAACTTAAAATCATATCATTACATTAAAAACAAGCTTTGTTTTGTGTTTGTGTTGCTTTCGTTTTCACAATATGCTCAAACTAATTTGTTGATGGACGCACAAAAGCTGTGCAATGAGAAAAAGTACGACCAAGCCATCCCTTTAACCGACAAAGCAGTTCTTAATCCAGAAACAAGTACAGATGCTTTTGCTTTACAAATGCGTGCTTACGCATACATACAAGCATACAAGCAAAAAGGTGTGGGAAATATGACTTATCTTTATATGGTTGATACAGCAGTTGTATCTGCTCAAAAATCAATAAAATACGATACGGGCAAAGAATACACCGCTAACAATGAGACTTTTATTAAAAATGCAGCGGCTACCTATTACAAACTATGTTCTGCACAATTACAAGATTCTTTAAATAATAATAAATCAGAGCTATTTTACAATAAATTTAAAAAATATACCGCTATAGTAAATCCTACTTTTGATTTTAAACAAAAGGATATTGAGTACTATACAGCAGTTGGGTCTATATTTTCGGATAAATACACAACTACAAATTTTAATCAAAAATACGGTGATGTTGCAAAAACCGCATTATTAAAGGTTTTAGAGCTAGACAGTAAAAACATTAGTGCTAATATAAACTTAGGTGTTTTATATTACAACCAAGGTGCGACCTTAATGAAAATGATGGATTATGATGTTGATTTAGCTCAGTTGGATGTTATACAAGAAAATGCAAAAAAATTATTTAAACAATCTTTACCATTTATGATAAAGGTTTATGAATTAGACCCAAAAGCTGAGCGTGCTCTAGAAGGCCTAACAGGAATTTACACTGCCTTGTTAGAACAAGATAAAGCAGAACAATATAGAAAGCAACAAGAAGCCTTAAAGAAAAAATAATAAAGGCTTATGGCATTTAGATTTACAATTGGTAGAAAAATAGGAACAGGATTTGGCGCATTAATTGCGTTAACATTGTTAGCTTTCTTATTTACAATTGTTATTGTTTCTCGAAGCAAGCAACAAACTGAATCAGTTGTTGGTCAAGTTACACCATCTGTATCATCATTAAAAGAGTATAACTTTATTCTGCAAAAATCACAAACTTTAATTGCCAAATGGTACTTTATTCAAACACCCGATGATGAACCTTTTAAAACAGAACTACGTCAATTAATTGATAAAGATTATCCGAGTATTAAAGCAAAAATTAATGCCTTATCTGCAGATTGGACTGAATCTGAAAAAGAACAATTTAAAACCATTAATTCATTTTCTGACGAATTATTTCAAGTTTATAAAACCGAAATTATGTCAGTGGTTTCCTCTTTTGAATCTTACGAAGATGCAAGTGTTTATTTTCCTGCAAAGTTTGCTTATGATGATACTGAAGAAAAAATAAAAGTGTTATACACCCAGTTAAATACTTTAATTAAAGAAAAACAGTCAAATGCTGAAACAACAACTGATGAAATGTTTAGCTCATTTAATTTTTTAGATAAGTTTGTTAAAATACTTGGTGTTGGACTAATTATTGGTGGTATTTTAATTGCGATTTTTACTACAAGATCAATTACAAAACCTATACAACAACTTAAAAAAATGTTGTTATCTATGAGTTTAGGTATTTTACCAAAACAACGCATTGGTTCTCGTACTGATGAAATTGGTGAAATGAGTGTGGCTTTAAATGGTTTGGTCGAATCAATGGAAAGTACTACTGAGTTTGCAAAAGAAACAGGAAAAGGAAATTTTGATGCGTTTTTTAAACCTTT
>JAYSTR010000078.1:0-4737 GCA_043719555.1 Bacteroidota bacterium
CAATAATGCAATCGTGCGCTACGTGTGCATAAGCCATAACTAAACAGTTGTCTCCAATGGCTGTTAACATTCTGTCTGATGTGCCTTTATGCACAGTTACGTATTCTCTAATAATTGTATTGTTACCGATTGTGGTTTTTGCTTTTTCGCCTTTGTATTTTAAATCTTGTGAAACAATACCAACTAATGCACCCGGAAATATCTGACAATTGTGGCCAATTGTTGTATCGGGATAGATTATAGCATTGGGATGAATGTGTGAGCCATCTCCGATTTCAACATCTTCGTAAATAGTTGCAAAAGCTTCTATTGTTACATTATTTCCAATTTTTGCTTTAGGGCTAACATTAGCAAGTGGTGATATCATAGTGGTTTTAGCTTAGTAAAGTGTATAAACAAATCTACTTTTTATTTTTTATAAAGTCAATTCTAATCGTAATGATATCGGCAACTATAAATTAATAGGTTTTTATCTTGAATTTGATATACTAAACGGTGCTCTCTGTCTATTCGCCTGCTCCAAAAACCTGCAAAATCATACTTTAATGGTTCGGGCTTACCAATGCCATCAAAAGGATTTGTTTTAATGGCTTTAATTAATTCATTAATTTTTTTAAGCATTTTTTTATCCTCAGTTTGCCAACTAACATAATCCTCCCAAGCAATTTCCGAAAAAGTAATGCGCATAAATAATTACTTTAAATCAGTTATTTTTTTTACAACTATTTTTTCGTCTTTCATTTGCTTTACTGATTTATATAAACGCTCTGCATTTTTTCTTGAACTTAGTAAATGCATTGTTTCTATCATAGAGTTATATTCCGCTAAGGAAATAATTACAGCACCTTTACCACTAGATCGTTTGATAATAAGTGTTTCGTTATTATCTTCTACGTTATCTAAATAGGTTTTTAAATCTGTTCTAAGTTCTGAATAATTAGCAGCTATCATTTTATTAAGTGTTTAATTAAGTACAAATATACGTACTTAAAAATTAAGCTACAACAGCGTTTTCAACTTTTACATCATTGCTTTTTATTTTTACAATTTGCGCCATCATTTCACCTTCCATCACTGGTTTGTTGTTTACATAAGCAACACCTTTCATATGGCAAATGCCGCGACGAATAGGAGTTACTAAATTTAAACTAAACACAACCGTATCGCCTGGCATTACTTTTTGTTTAAACTTAACACCATCAATTTTCATGAAAAATGTTAAGTAATTTTCAGGATCCGGTACAGTTTTTAAAACTAAAACACCACCACATTGTGCCATAGCCTCAATTAATAAAACTCCTGGCATTACTGGATTATCAGGAAAGTGACCTTTAAAAAACTCTTCATTTAAGGTTACATTTTTCACGCCAATCACATGCTCTGCAGATAACTCCATGATTTTATCTACCAATAACATCGGCTGACGGTGAGGTAATAATTTCATGATGTCTGTTACAGTTAATACTGGCGGCTTATTTAAATCAATTTTAGGATAATCCTTTTCTGATTTTTGTTTTTTAGCCAATGCTTTTAATTTTTTAGCAAAAGCAACATTGCCTGCGTGACCAGGTAAAGCAGCTAATACATGTATTTTCATTGGCTTGCCAACTAAAGCTAAATCACCAACAATGTCGAGTAATTTGTGACGAGCAGGCTCGTTAAAAAAGCGAAGTTTCGTATTGTTTAAAACACCTTTGCCCTTAACTTCTACATCGGGCTTATTAAATACTTTACGTAAATGATTTAATTTATCTTCAGGTAATTCGCTATCTACTAAAACTATGGCGTTATCTAAATCGCCACCTTTAATTAAATTATGCGCTAATAAAGCTTCTAATTCGCGTAAAAACACAAAAGTACGGCAAGGTGCAATTTCAGTTTTAAACTCGTTAATTGTGTACATCGAAGCATGCTGTGTTCCTAATACTTCACTTCCATAATCAACCATTACAGTAACACGAAAAGCATCCTGCGGTACAGCTAACATTTCTACTTTTTTAATAGGATCCTCGTAGGTTAATGTATCTGTTAATTCAAAATAATCTCTTTCAGCATCTTGCTCAATAATTTCAACAGTTTCTAAAGCTTCAATAAATTGAATAGAGCTTCCGTCCATTATGGGCATTTCAGGACCTGATACTTGTATTAAACAATTGTCAATCCCTAAACCAACTAAAGCTGCTAATACATGTTCAGTTGTATGCACTCGCACACCATCTTTTTCTAAAGTTGTACCACGAGATGTATCTACTACTAAATCACAGTCGGCATCAATGATAGGGCTACCTTCAACATCGGTGCGTTGAAATTTATACCAATGATTTTCAGGTGCAGGGTTAAACGTTAATGTAACCGGAGCTCCAGTGTGTAAGCCTTTTCCAGTTACTGAAACTGGTTTTGATATTGTACGTTGTTTATCCATTTTAGTAATTAATTATTTAGAATTAAATAATTATCTAATTGACTCATCATCAAATTGTCTAATTATTTTAATTTTTTTTCGAGTTGATTTATTTTGTCATTTAATTTCGGCAAGCTTCTAAAAAGTACATAGCTACGGCGATAATCACTTACCGTAAAACAAGGCGAACCTTGAACGATATCATTTTCTTTATCAATGTTTGCACCAACGCCACTTTGTCCTGCAATTTTAACACCGTTAGCAATTTTTAAATGCCCTGCAATACCAACCTGCGCTGCTATCATACAATTTTTTCCTACTTTAGTAGAGCCTGCAACGCCTGATAATCCAGCAATTACTGTATTGTCGCCTACTTCTGCATTATGAGCTATTTGCACCAAGTTATCCAATTTAACGCCTTTTCGTAAAATGGTTGAGCCTAACGTTGCTCTATCAATAGCACAATTAGAACCTATCTCAACATTATCTTCAATTATTACATTGCCAATTTGTGGTACTTTAGCAAATTCTGAACCTGTTTGTGGTGCAAAACCAAAGCCATCACTGCCAATAACAGTATTAGCATGTACAGTTACATTTTTTCCAATCACACATTCGTGATACACTTTTACACCTGAAAAAAGAGTGGTATTATCATCAATTGTTGTATTATCGCCAATGTATACCTGAGGGTATAGTTTTACATTATTACCGATTTTTACATTCTGTCCAATGTAGGCAAAAGCTCCAATGTAACAATCTGTGCCATATTTTGCACTTTCGTGAATAAACGATGGTTGTTCAATGCCAGTTTTACTGCCTTTAAATTGGTTATACATTTCCAATAACGTAGCAAAACTTGCATACGAATCTTCTACACGAATTAACGTACAGGTAGCTTTTAAAGGTTTATCGAGCGCTAAGGTTTTATTAACGATAACAATGCTTGCATCAGTATCGTAAATGTAATTGGTGTATTTTGGGTTAGCTAAAAACGACAAAGTTCCAGCTTTTCCTTCTTCAATTTTAGATAGGTTTGAAACCGTTGTGTTTTCATTACCTTCTACTGTTCCGCCTAATAAGGCTGCTATTTGCGTTGCCGAAAATTCCATTTACCAAATATAATAGTTTTAGCACAAATTACTAATATTCTATGCTTTTTGAAAGTAATTATTGTCGAATTCTTTTATTATTAAATCGTGTTTACGAATGGATGCTTTAAGCCACTCAATATATATATCCGACTTCTCTTCTTCTTTTAAAAAATGATTTGGTATTTCGCTTCTGATGCGTGTAGATAAATCGTGCATACACAAGGCCGCACAAACACTAATGTTAAAGCTTTCGGTAAAACCATACATGGGTAATTTTATAAATTCATCGGCCATATCCTCAACATCTTGGCTAATTCCTGTTAGTTCGGTTCCAAAAACCAAAGCTATAGGCTGTTTAATGTTCAATTCCTGTAAAGTAATGGAGTTTTTGTGAAGCGACGTTGCTACAATCTTGAAGCCTTTGGCTTTTATGTCTGTTAAACATTTTTTTGTATTGTTTTCGTGATTTTGGTAGCGATTCAAGCTCAACCATTGGGTTGAGCCCATAGAAACGTCTTCGCTAATTTTTAACTTATTTCTGTTTTCAATAAAGTTGATGTTTTGAACTCCAAAAATATCAGCACTTCTAAGAACCGCACTAAAATTGTGCGATTGATACACATCTTCTAAAACAACAGCTAAATGAGCTGTTCGCTGATTTAATACTTCGTGTAATCTGCCTTTACGGCGCTCGCTCACAAAACCTTCTAAATACTCTGTAAGTGCGTTTTTATATGCTAAATCTGACATCTTGCAAAGATATGTAGAATTATTTACTAAAAACTAAGAACTAAAAACTAAGCACTATTTTTCGTACATTTACAAAAAATAATAGTAATGAGTAGAGACAGTAAAAGACCACGTAAGACATTTTCAAGCGGTGGTTCATCAGACTTCAATAAACGTAAATCGTTTTCAAGTTCTGAAAAGCCAAAAAGAACTTTCAAATCTGAAGGTTCTTCGGATAGAAAACCTTATGCAAAACGTGAAGGCAGCGAAGGTGGCGAGAGAAAAAGTTTGGGTGGAGATAGAGAAAAACGTTCATTCGGAGATAAACCATTTTCAGGAGAAAAACGTTCTTATACAAAACGCGAAGGAAGCGAAGGTGGAGAAAGAAGAAGTTTTGGTGGAGATAGAGAAAAACGTTCGTTTGGAGATAAACCATTTTCAGGAGAGCGTAAACCTTATGCAAAACGTGAAGGAAGTGAAGGTGGAGAAAGAAGAAGTTTTGGTGGAGATAGA
>JAYSTR010000079.1:0-12204 GCA_043719555.1 Bacteroidota bacterium
TTTGGTAACCATCGGCTTGCTGTGTAATAAATTCGTGAGCATTAGCAATTTTTGCGGCTTCAATAACTTTTTCTTTATCAAAAGTTTCTAAACCAAAGGCAATATTATTTTCTATGGTGTCGTTAAATAAAATACTTTCTTGAGTAACAACTCCAATTTGCTTACGTAAACTTTCAATCTCAATATCTTTAATAGATAAGCCATCAAATTTAATGTCACCTAAATCTGTATCGTAAAAACGTGGAACCATATCTGCTAATGTTGTTTTTCCACTACCACTTTGTCCAACTAAAGCTATAGTTTTCCCTTTAGGGATAGTTAGGTTTATATTTTTAAGCACATAGCCAACATCGCCTTTTTTGTATGAGAAGGATACATTATTAAATTCTATCCCGTGTTCAAAGCGTTCTATTTTTTTTGCATTGGCTGAATTTGTAATAGGATTTTGAGCATCTAGTATTTTATTAATACGTTCCTCAGAGGCTAATCCTTTTTGAATATTATTATAAGCTAAAGTAATTTGTTTGATAGGAGGTACAATTTGAGATGCCACGGCAAAGTATCCTAAGAATGCAGCACCTGATAAATCACCTGTGCCATTAAAGACCATATTACCCCCAATAAATAAAATAAGTAACAGTACACCTAACACAACCGTTTCACTCACAGGTGATGTTAAATCTGTACGACGGTATAAACCCACCGAAATTTTATTGTATTTACTATTAACGGTTTCAAATTTTTGTTGCACGTAGTTTTCTCCGGTAAATGCTTTAATAACTTTTAAGGCGCCAAGGGTTTCTTCCATGATATTAAATAATTGCCCGAATACCACTTTGCCATCAGCCGAACGACGCTTCAAACTTCTTCCAATTAAGCCTACCACTAAACCAGCTACAGGTAATAATAAAAACACATACAGCGTTAAATACGGACTAATAATTATTAACGTTAAAAGCGAAATGATAATTAAAATGGGTTCTCTGAATATTAATTCTAGAGTTTGCATAATAGACCATTCAATTTCAATTACATCGGTTGTCATTCGGCTAATCATATCACCTTTGTGTTCATCGCTAAAATAGGATAAGGGAAGCGATAATGATTTTTGCATCATTTTATTTCTTAAATCTTTTACAACACCATTACGTATAGGTGCTAAAAAAAACATAGCCATATATCGTGCAAAGTTTTTAAAAAAGGTAGCTACAAATACAACGATACAGATTAAAAATAAAGCTTGAGATTTACCTTGCTCAATAATTATTTGCGACATTTTAAAATAAGACCAATCCGTAATGCTTTTTACTTTAAAATGTAAAACGGGTAAACCTTGATTTAAAATGGTTTGGTATTCCGAAACGTCTTTTTTAAAAATTAATTCTAAAAAAGGAATTGTTAAAGAAATGGAGAAAACTGAAAAAATGGAAAATAAGATATTAAATATAATATTTAGGCCAGTTTCCTTTTTATAGTTGGATGTATATTTTAGTGCCGAAAATAATCGTTTCATAAGGCGCTAATTTACACAAATAATCTTTTATCGTTTTATTTAATAGGTCTTAGAAAGGTATAAAAAAGCGAAAGTCTCGGCCACTACCCCGAGACTTTCTCAACCAATTAATTTAGAACAAAACTACTAAAACTTACTACCCAAAGTAATAGCAATAGTTGTGCCAGAATTTTTTAATGTGGTATTATCCACATAATTTGGGTTATACATATAGTAATTTTCATTCTGTACACTCTTAGTTAAAGCTACATCAAAGTACCATTTGTTTTGTCTGAAACCGATGCCACCAGTGTAATACGATTTAACAAAGTCGCCCGAAAATGTTTTTCCAAAGGCGCTTCCGTAATTAGCGTAACCTAAACGAATAAAAATAGGTTTTAAATTAGCCTCAATCCCTACTTTTAAATTGGATGATTTTGAATATTTGCTTCTAATGGTTTTATTCACATCTGTAAACGTTGCGTCAGAATTGGAGGATTGTAATGACGCTTGGCTGTAATTCACCACTTCATAATCTACATTAATAGCGCCTAGTTTTTTGTATAAATAAGCAATGCTACCAATCATTTTCATTGGAGTAATCACTTTGTAAGTATATTTTCCACCATTTTCAGGAGGATATTGAGATGTGTAAGTTTGACCACCATCAAAACTCGAACTCATTTTATAAATATAAGTATCTGTTAAATTATAAAACGTAGGCGAATGAATAGCAGCACCAATTCTTAAAAAGTCAGTTGCTCTGTATATAGCGCCAATTTTTAAATTAGTCCCACTTCCAGTTGTTTTATACGATTCTTGGTAACTTAATTCTTTAAAACCACCTTGCGGTATTCCAGTTTTAGGATCTTCATAATACTGAACAATGTAGTTATGATAGGTGTCGCTGTACACTCCATTTTTCTTTTCTATGCGCATCGAATCATTTATATCAGCCTCTGTATAAACAGAATTGTAATTATAACTCACACTTGGTAAACCTAAACTTGCACCAATGTATAATTTATCTTTATAGCCATAAGCATAATTAATGTTCCAGTCGTTCATTCTACCAGATGTTTCAATAGTTTTAGTTTGTTTTAATGCATAATGCGGATCAACAAAACTGTAATATTTACCTGCAAAGGTATCTAGTACATAAGTTTCGTAGGCCATCCCGGCAAAGCTACCATCTAAATTAGCAGGAGTTGTATTTTTTGCCGTCGCTAACATATCAGAGGTAATACTTTTGTTAGCTATTCCCTCAATACCGGTTGTATTAGCAAAATTAGCTATTTGCGAACAACCTATGCCTAACGCATGATGGTTATCTTTATTATCGTGTCCATCCCAAGCACCAACTAAAGTTAAGCCATCAAAAGTGGCCGCTAACTTAAAGTTTTTATTTAAAGATCCATTTAAATTCGATTCTGTATTGGCAGATTTTAAACCTATAGATAAATTAATATCACCTTTTTTGTACAGTCCAATACCCGCAGGGTTTATACCCATACAAGAACCATCAGCACCTAATGCACCAAAAGATCCTGCCATCGCTTTGCTTCTGGCAGTTCCACCAAAAGTGGTTTGCGAATAACGCATCGCGTCAATGTCGTTTTGAGATATAAGAGTAACTGAAGTTAACAGACTCAGTGCTGTTACTTTAATAAATAATTTCATAATAGTTTTTAAATTAATGTGAACGGGGATTCGACTTTAATTAACGTGGACGATGACCTCCACCTCCATTGCCAGCAGGTGTACTTTGAATGTTATTGTTTTGCGCTGGTGGAGAAGATTGCTGGCGTTGATTATCTCTACTTGGTGCAGTTTCCGAATGATTATTGAAATCCCTTACTGGTTTTACACCGCCTGTATTTCCACCTCTCACAGGTTCATCATTTCCACGTGTTGGCTGAGTTCCTATTTTTATAGGTTGATCTGTAGAATTATTATTTTGATGCACACCATGATTTCCTCTAGTTGGCAAATTTTCATCCGTTACAACGTGAGTATTTGGTCGCCCAGTATTATGATCAATATTAGCATTATTCATGTTATTATTTCTAACGTCTCTATTTTCGTTATTAATTGTTCTTGGAGTAGAAACAGTTACAAATTTTTGAGATCTACTTTGTTGGTTGTTTACAGCTGTTACATATTTATTGTAATAACCATCATCAGCTGTATTTCTTACACCTGGGTTAGTAGTGCGGTGTGCATTTCCACCTCCGTGAGATGAACGAGGTCCATAAGTGTAGCTGCTATTATTATCATAACTATTATAATATCCCCAACCATTATTATTGTATGGATTATTGTAGCCATAACCACCATATCCATAAGGATTATAACCACCACCAAAACTATATGGATTGTATCCATATCCAAAACTAGAGTAGGGGTTATTACCCCAGCCTTGGTTGTAGCCAAAATGAATACCACTATTATATCCAAAACCATTAGTCATATAAGGATTATAACCATTGTAGCCATAACTAGGGCAACTGTTCCATCCGAAGTTATTATAAAAATTTACTGATGGATTGTAGCTGTAATTATTGTAACCCGAACCCCACCAACTATAACCGTTATAAACACTCACGCCATAATTGTAAGGATTTTGGTTATACCAATAAGAGTTTGTGTAGTAATTATCGTAATAACTTAAGCCGTTAATACCATTATTAAAGCGCTTTACGCGTGTTGCGTATTCGTAATCGTAATAATCATCGTATTTAAATTCTCTGTCTTTATAGTAAGGGTTAGCATCATCTTTATCTTTTTGAGCTTTACGAAAAGATGCTACCGAATCGTTATAACGTTTCTCTTTAGCATCAGCCTCTTGCTTAGCAATGGCGGCTAATTTAGCTTCTTCAATTCTATCCTCGCTTGGGTTTGCATAAACATCATCAGTATAAGAGCCAACTTTTTGAGTGACACACGACGATAAAATCACCATCGCTAAACTGAGAGATACAATACTATTTTTCATTTTATTTGTTTTTAAAATATTGAGCGTAAACGTCCAATAAAAGTTTAACTTTGCGCGGGGATTTCTATTGTAAATTTACAAAATAAGTGCCAATTATATTAAACAGTATTTTATAAAGTTATATTTTAACATTTGTTAATAGATTATGAGTAAAGAATTAACATCGCGTGCCGAAGATTACAGTAAATGGTACAATGATTTAGTAGTAAATGCAGATTTAGCAGACCATTCAGCAGTTAGAGGTTGTATGGTTATTAAACCTTATGGATATAGCATTTGGGAAAACATGCAAAAAACATTAGATAAAATGTTTAAAGATACTGGGCATCAAAACGCCTATTTCCCTTTATTTATTCCTAAAAGTTTATTTGAAGCTGAAGAGAAAAATGCTGAAGGTTTTGCAAAAGAATGTGCAGTAGTTACTCACTACCGTTTAAAAACCGATCCAAATAATAAAACCAAATTAATCGTAGATCCAGAAGCAAAGTTAGAAGAGGAATTAATTGTTCGCCCAACGAGCGAAGCTATTATTTGGAATACCTACAAAAGTTGGATTGAATCGTACCGTGATTTACCAATTTTAGTAAACCAATGGGCCAATGTGGTGCGTTGGGAAATGCGTACACGTTTATTTTTACGCACAGCCGAATTCCTTTGGCAGGAAGGACACACAGCACACGCTACTAAAGAGGAAGCCGTTGCTGAAACTAAACAAATGTTAGAAGTGTATGCTGATTTTGTTGAGAACTGGATGGCTGTACCTGTTGTAAAAGGTGTAAAAACTGCTAACGAACGTTTTGCCGGAGCTGATGATACGTATTGTATTGAAGCCTTAATGCAAGATGGTAAAGCATTACAAGCTGGTACATCACATTTTTTAGGGCAAAATTTTGCTAAAGCCTTTGATGTAAAATACGTAACTAAAGATAACAAACAGGAATATGTTTGGGCAACATCTTGGGGTGTTTCTACACGTTTGATGGGAGCTTTAATTATGAGTCATAGTGATGATAAAGGATTAGTTGTTCCTCCAAAATTAGCATCTACACAAGTTGTTATTGTGCCAATTTATAAAGGAGAAGCTGGTTTAGAAAAAGTATCAGCTGTTGCAAATGACATTAAAAAGAAATTACAGGCAAAAGGTATATCCGTAAAATACGATGATAGAGATAGCCAACGTCCAGGTTGGAAATTTGCAGAGTATGAGTTAAAAGGTATTCCAGTTCGTATTACTGTTGGTGAGCGCGATTTAGAAAATGGGACTATTGAAATTGCTCGCAGAGATGAGTTAACTAAAGAAACGGTTAGTATTGATGGCGTAGATTTATTGATTGAAAATTTATTAAATGAGATACAAACTAATTTATTTAATAAAGCTAAAGCACGCACTCAGCAATTAACTACTAAAGTAAATTCGTACGAAGAATTTAAAAAAGTGTTAGATGAAAAAACGGGTTTTGTTCTAGCACATTGGGATGGAACACCTGAAACAGAGGAAAAAATTAAAGAAGAAACAAAAGCAACTATTCGTTGTATTCCTTTAAATAATGAGCAGGAAGCTGGCATTTGTATTTACAGTGGCAAACCAAGCTCACAACGCGTTTTATTTGCAAGAGCTTATTAATAATAATAAAACTATAAAAGAAGATGGCAACATTAATTATATTTCGTCACGGACAAAGCACATGGAACCTAGAAAATAAATTTACAGGTTGGGTGGATGTACCCTTAACTGAAAAAGGTGTGCAGGAAGCAAAACAAGCTGGTGAAAAATTAAAACCGTTTGAGTTTGATTATGCTTATGCATCAGATTTACAACGCGCGCAAAATACGTTGAAATTAGCATTAGAGGTAGCAGGTAAAACTGTACCTACAACGTACGATAAAGCTTTGAATGAACGTATGTATGGCGATTTACAAGGGTTAGATAAAACGGCTACGGCTCAAAAATATGGCGATGAACAAGTGAAAATATGGCGTCGTAGTTTTGACATAGCACCTCCAAATGGCGAAAGTTTAAAAGATACGTTGGCACGTGTAATTCCTTATTTTGAAGCTGAAATTGAACCAAAATTAAAGGCAGGAAAAAATGTAGTAATAGCCGCTCACGGTAATAGTTTACGTGCTTTGATTATGCATTTAGAAAAAATGAATCCGGCACAAATTTTAGAATTTGAAATCGGAACAGGTGCTCCTCGTCATTATGAATTAGATAAAGATTTACACGTTTTAAAAGCAGAGAATTTATAATGATAAATTATGAGTTATAAGTTATGGATTGCATTAGCACATCCAACTTATAATATTATAACGCTTAACTTATAACTGAAAAATGGAACAACAATTTTTAAATAACGACAGTAAAACCATTGCCATTGATTTTGATGGAACTATTGTAGAGCATGATTATCCAAAGATTGGGAAAGAAATGTTATTTGCTTTTGCTACCATAAAAGAGCTACAAAAAAAAGGACATAAATGTATTTTATTTACTTACCGTACAGGAGAATTATTGGATGAAGCTGTTGAATATTGCAGAAAGAATGGCGTTGAGTTTTATGCTGTAAATAAAAATTATCCCGAAGAAAAAGAAACCGATAATACACCTCGAAAACTAAATGTGGATATTTTTATTGATGATAGAAACGTAGGTGGTTTTTTAGGCTGGAGTGCAGTTTGGCAAATTTTGCATCCAGAAGGAGGAGAGTTTAATCATATGGTTAAAAACCCAGAAGCGCATAATAATTACAAACAAGAAAAATCTTTTTTTCAGAAACTGTTTGGCAAATAATATTAGTTTAGATTATGATTATATTAAAAACAAGAGAAGAAATTGAATTGATGCGCGAATCAGCGTTATCAGTTTCTCGTTGCTTAGGCATGTTAGCCAAAGAAATTAAACCAGGCGTAACTTCATTATACTTAGATAAATTAGCAGAAGAATTTATTAGAGACAATGGCGGAATACCAGCTTTTAAAGGCTTGTACGGATTCCCAAATACGCTGTGTATGAGTTTAAATGCAGCTGTTGTGCATGGCATTCCAACTGATATTCCTATGCAGGAAGGTGATATTATTTCGGTGGACTGCGGAGTATTAAAAAACGAATATTACGGAGATCACGCTTATACATTTGCTGTTGGCGAAATTAAGCCTGAAGTTCAACGCTTGTTAGCAGTTACAAAAGAAAGTTTATACATTGGTATTGAGCAATTTAAAAACGGTAATAGAATAGGAGATATTAGTTTTGCGATACAAGAACATGCCGAAAAAAATGGTTATGGTGTTGTACGTGAATTAGTTGGACATGGTTTAGGTAAAAAAATGCACGAAGATCCTGAGGTTCCCAATTACGGAAAACGCGGAAATGGACCTAAATTACGTGATGGAATGGTGATTGCAATAGAACCAATGATAAATATGGGCAAACGTAATATTAAACAGCTAAAAGACGGTTGGACAATTTTAACCATTGATGGTCTTCCTTCTGCACATTTTGAGCATGATGTAGCATTAATTGATGGGAAACCTGAAATATTATCAACTTTTAAATACGTAGAAGAAGCATTAGGTATTCCATTAACAGCTTAGTGTCGAAAAACTTATAAAAAAGATTTGGCAAATTCGTTAAAAAATGGTTACTTGCATAGGTTTATTACGCACAAACAAATCAAATATGACGATTAAATTAAAAAATATAAAGCTAAATTCAAAAATAGTTGTTCTTGGATTAGCAACATCATTATTTTATGCTTGTGGAGATCCTGCAGCAAAAGAATCAACTAATGGCGATGATTTTCCGCCCGATGCAGATACAGTTAAAGCTGTGGCGCTAAATGTTGGTGGTGAGTTATTTAGTATTCCTTCGCCAATTCAAACAGCTTTATTGATTCAGAAATCAGGAATTAATTACGATAAAGCAATTTTAAATGCTGGAAATAAAAATGGTAATTACACTACAGATTATGCTAAAGCTTTAAATTTAGGTATTTATGGTGCAGATTTAGGATATGTGAGTATGTATAATCAAACGCAAGATGCCTTAGGTTATTTAGGAGCAGTTAAGCAATTAGCTGATAAATTAGGAGTTTCTGCAGCCTTTGATCAAGCAACGATGAAACGTATTAATGATAATATCTCTAATAAAGATAGTATGTTAGTTTTAGTTGGTATTGCTTATCGTGCAAGTGATGCTTATTTAAAAACAAACAAGCGTACCGAAATCAGTAGTCTAATTTTAGCTGGTGGTTGGATAGAAAGTATGTATTTTTCGATGGTTGCATATAACAAAAAACCAACCGACGAAATTAAATTTCGTATTGCTGAACAAAAACAAGCTTTAGGTAGTATCATTAAATTATTAGCTTCTCATAATATGCCAGATGCTTCTGAATTAGTTAAACAACTAGAAGATTTAAATGTTATTTATCAAGGAATAACAACAAAATATAACTATGTTGAGCCAACAACTGACGAAACTAAAAAAACGACTTATATTAACAGTACAACTGAGATAATGGTTACATCTGAACAACTAATTAATATTAGTGAAAAAGTAAATGCTATTCGTTCAAATATTGTAAACATTAAATCATAGTAACTCTCTATCATACATAGAAAATGAAAAAAAACATTAAATCATTATTATTAATTGCTGCTTTTGTTGGATTTACAAATGTAGCAAATGCACAATGCGATTCGATCGCTAATTTATGCGCTAAACATATTATTGCTCAATTTATTTCTGATGGACAGTCGTATCGTTCATTATTATTAAACTCTGAGGAAACTGCTGAATTTCATACTACATTTTTTGGCGAAACAACATACCGTATTGCAGCTTGTAGTGGTAAAACAGATGGTAATTTAATATTTAATATTAAGGATCAGGATGGGCATATTTTATTTTCAAATAAAAATTATTCAACAGCTCCATACTGGGATTTTAAAGTGAAATCAACTTTAGAATGTGTTATTGAGGCTCAGTTAGATCCTAATAAAAATGCTGGTTCTGGTTGTGCAGTAATTTTAATTGGCTTTAAACAAAAATAATTTATTAAGTGTATTTTTTAATTTTAGGATAAGGTAGTTTTACTTTATCCTTTTTTTTTAAGAAAAAATATGAAACAACAATTTCTAATAATATTGCTTAGTTTTTTTGTACTACAACTATTTGCTCAAAAAAGTACTTGTGATATGTATCCATTAAAAATGGATTCTGTCTATTTATCAAATCCTTTGGTTAAAGAATTTGTAGAGGTGAGTTCGTTATCAACTAAAAATAATTATAAGGTACAATTTGTAAAGCAAGGCAAAAAAAATAATTTAATTATCATTGTAAAATATTCTATAGAAAGTGATAAACAAGGAAGTTTGTATATTTTTTCAAATAAAAAACAATTCTTTTTAAAACAAATTGCTTTTAAAAGAATGGATAAAGATTTTGCTTATTTTATAATTGACATAAATAGTAATTATGTTGCAACCATAAGAGATAATGGTTTAACTAGTTTGTATTTTAATGATTCAATGACGTTTGAAATACCAAAAGCTGATTCGGAATTGATAAAAAAACAAGCGGATTGTTTTTATACTATCATTACTAAAAAGTAATTTTAAGTTTCAATAGATATCTTTTTCAAAATTATTTTCCGAAAAAGATAAATACCTACTAAGCATCCAAATGTATTTGCAATAAAATCTAACCAATCGCCACTACGATTGCTAAATACTTTTGCTTGCATAATTTCTAATAATCCACCGTACGAAATTGCTACTAAAAGTGTTATTAATATAAAAGGATTGGTATACTTATTCAGTTTTTTATGATGAATTAACCATAAGTTAATTAAGACACAAAAAATACTGGCGTGTACAAATTTATCAAAGCTCAGTAATTCCAACCAATTAGTTGTTGGTATATATTGTCCAGGAGTTGAACATAAAATGAAAATAAGTAATGTCCAGCCAAAGGCATTTAGTAAACTATACTTTAATAAAAATTGAATGAAAGATTGTTTCACGAAAATTACTTAACGGCAATCACAGATATTTCTACATTCACATCTAATGGTAAACGGGATACCTGAACGGTTTCGCGAGCCGGGAAATTACCTTCAAAATAAGAACCATACACTTCATTCATATAAGCAAATTCTGATAAATCTTTCATAAAGATAGTTGTTTTTACAACATTGGTAAAATCCATATTGGCATCTGTTAAAATTGCTTTTAAGTTTTGCATTACTTTATGTGTTTCGCTTTTTATATCACCTAACGTTAATTCTCCAGTTTGCGCATCTTTAGCTACTTGACCCGATACAAATAACATATTGCCACCTTGTTGTATCATATTAGCGTGACTATAAGGTCCAATTGGAGCTGGTGCATTTTTAGAAGTAATAACAGTTTTCATATTCTTTAATTTTTTTGTTTTTCAAATATAGACATTGATTTTAGTTATTAAATACATTTTTATATAACTTAGAATATTATAACATACTATGAAAACATTAGAATTTAAAACAACGATAAAAGCCGCTAAAGAAAAAGTGTGGTTTGTTTTATGGGATAACATTACTTATGGTAAATGGACAACTCCTTTTAGTGAAGGATCTTATGCCATAACAGATTGGAAAGAGGGAAGTATAGTTCACTTCTTATCGCCGAGTGGAGGTGGAATGTGTAGTAAAATAACCGAAAGAGTTGACAATGAAAAAATGTGTTTTATTCATATAAGTGAGATTAAAAATTTTGAAGAACAGCCCTTAACTGACGAAACAAAATTGTGGAGTGGAGCATCAGAAAGTTATTATTTAACCGAAAGTAATGGTGAAACTACTTTAACAGTTAAAATGGATATGATGGAAAATCATTTCGATTTTTTTAACAATGCATTTCCAAATGCATTAACTATAGTAAAAGAGTTAGCAGAAAATTTTAAAATAACGGTTGCCGTTAGTGTCGATGCACCTATTGAAAAAGTATGGGAATGCTGGACAGATCCGATACACATTATTAAGTGGAATTTTGCATCCGATGATTGGTTTAGCCCTAACGCATTGAATGATTTGAAAGTAGGAGGGAAGTTTAATTACCGTATGGAAGCCAAAGATGGTAGTTTTGGATTTGATTATTATGGGTTTTACACAAAAATAAAACAGCACGAGTTAATAGAATTAACCTTAGGCGAGGAGTTAGAAGCAAATAGAATGGTTACAATAAATTTTTATTCAGCTGATAATAAAACGATTGTAACCGAATCATTTATTCCAGAAGATGAAAATGGGTATGATTTACAAAAAGGAGGATGGCAAATGATTATGAATAATTTTAAAAAGCACGTTGAGAGAGTTTAGCTAATTTGCTCACTATTTAAATTGCTCAATTAATTGCTCTAAACTTACTTCCGTTTGTGTTCCAGTTGCCATATCTTTTAACATAATGGTATTGTTTGCCATTTCTGTGCTACCAATTACACCAACAAACGGAATTTGTTTTTTATCAGCAAACTCAAATTGTTTTTTCATTTTTGAGATGTCAGGATATACTTCTGTATTGATATTATTAGTGCGTAATTTTGCAGCAATACCTATGCAGTGTATTTGTTCAGAGTTACCAAAGTGAGCTAGTAATAATTTTGTTGTTGATGTTTTGTTTACTGACTCAGGAAATAAATTTAAGTCCGTCATTACATCATAAATTCTATCTACACCAA
>JAYSTR010000080.1:0-12135 GCA_043719555.1 Bacteroidota bacterium
GGGCACAACTGACGTCGGGTTGTGGATCACCAAGCAGTACCGCCAATTTGAGCAGATCATTGACATCACGAAGGTTAGCGAGCTGCGCCAGATTGAAGATCGCTACAGTCTACTAACAGTAAGGTTTTTCAACTTTACAGAGTTCAGGATACCCAATAGGGTAATTAAACTTCAATTTATGAAAGTACGATTGTTTTTCCAACATAAACAACTCCGGCGTTTATTACAATGCTTTAATATCTATACTTTCAGAATATTGATAAGCAAACACTTTAAACATAACATTGTTTTTTAGTTGTTATACAAAGTTACGGCATTTAAAACTATGAAATTAAGAACATAATCAAAAAACAGTCAAGCAATTCATTCATTGCGAGGAGTTACGACGAAACAATCTAAAATAATACTTGAACCCGACAGTTATCGCGTGCTTCACTATCGTTCGCAATGATGAATATTTGTTAGGTAATGCCGGTATCTATCAATTTTTTTGATTCATTTTCTGATAAGGGAAAAGAACATACAAACTAATTGTATTTAAAGATTATTAATTTTTATTATTTCAATTGCTGTAGTATATTTACAAACTATGGCATTAAAAGTTAAAACATCATTACTACCTAATTCAGGTAAAGGTTTATTCACCACTACTCCCATCAAAAAAGGCGATCGTGTTATTGAATATTTAGGAGAAATTATTGATTGGAAAGAATACGAAAAAAGAGTTGAACAAGATAAAGATGGTTACTTGTTTTTTATAAACAAAAAACATTGTATTGATGCTTTTAATACTCCCGAGCATATTGCTCGCTTTGCCAATGATGCCGAAGGTTTAAGTAAAATAAAAGGTTTGAAAAACAATTGCGAATATGAAATTGTAAAAAAACAATGTTTTATTATTGCGACTAAAGATATTAAAGCGAACGAAGAAATTTATGTAAGCTATACGAAAGAGTATTGGGATTGTGTGCGCTACAACATTAAAATAGGCCGTTTTAAAGTAAAATAATTTTATTTTAAACTAAATAATGAAAAACGAGATTTTTAATTTCGAAAAGCATTTCGGTAAATTAATATCGATGGTTGTGGAGTTTACTCCTAAACTCATTGCAGCTTTAATTGTTTTATTTGTTGGTTTATGGCTTATTAAGCGTTTATCTAAAATTGCTGTTTTAGCAATGACTAAGCGCGACTTTGATGTATCCTTAAGTACGTTTTTACGGAGCTTAATTTCTATTGGCTTAAAAGTGGTGTTAATTGTTACCGTAGCGGGTATGATTGGTATTGGTACCACCTCTTTTGTAACCATATTAGGAGCAGCAGGCTTAGCGGTTGGTTTAGCGTTGCAAGGCTCCTTATCAAATTTTGCTGGTGGAGTTTTGGTACTAATTTTCAAACCTTTTAAAGTAGGTGATTCTATTGAGGTTTTAGGACAACATGGTACAGTCAAAGAAATTCAAATTTTTAATACCATCCTTTTAACGGGCGATTTAAAAACGATTATTCTCCCTAATGGTGCGGTATCTAATGGTACTATTACAAACTACACCAAATATGGCACTTTAAGAGGCCATGTAGAAATAGTGGTAGCATCAACTCAAAATTTAGCTGTAATAAAACAAGTATTGTTGGATGAAATGTTATTGCACGACATCATTTTAAAAACACCTGCTCCCGAAGTAACGCCAATAAAAATTGCAGATAATTCCATAACTTTAGCTATTAAACCTTACGCTCATGCTTCCGACTTTGGCAAGTTAAACTCTTTGGTAGTAGAAATCATAAAAACGGTTTTCGAAAAACATAAAATTGAAACGCCCATACAACAGCGTTTTATTCCTGCAATATAATTGCTTGTTTTGCTTCTGTATAAAAAATCCAATAAAATAAGGTTCAGATTGTCTCCAAATTTTTAAATGGTAAAACTTGATTTCCAATGAGTTAACTGAGTACATTTCTTATTGTAATTTTTCGTGATGCTATTGTTTTTAGTTATCATTGTTACACAAAACCACTACTCTATGAAACTTATAATATTTTTCGCTCTATTTTTATTTTCTTTCGACCAACTAAGCTCACAAACCTGTCAATCAAAACAACATCAGCATCGTCCTTTAAATGAAAAAAAGGCTATAGCCGATTTTAATTACCAAAAATTCATCAATGAATTATCTGCGTATTTATCTAATAAAGGGTATGATTATAAAAAAGATGATTGTTTGCGTAATTTTTTTACTGTAAAGCAATCAAATTTATTAAGCGAAATTTTTAATGCCTCCATTGAAGAAAATATTTCATCAGACATTTACTCAGCTATATATCGTAAACATTTACTAGAATTTAAACAGTATTTGAAATTATTTATAGAGAGTGAACAACAATTACGTAACGGTTACGAAAAAATTAAACAATCTGAATTAACGGCAAATAACCACAAGCAAGGTCAGCCAAACGTAAATCCATTAGCACCTTGCATTAATCAGGATTTTGAAGCTGGAACCCTATCGGGTTGGACAACTACTTTTCAAAATGGAGGAGGTTTTTTTAGTGGCCCAAATTCAGCTTTTGCTACAACCCCTGGCCCAGATGGAGTTGTACCGGCAATTAACAAAGTATTTGCAGGAAATTTTTCGGCATGCATAGATGTATTAGGTAGTGGCACAGATTTAGATTGGCGCGAAATTTCTCAAACTTTTTTAGTTACTAATACAAATAAGAATTTTGTTTTTTATGTTGCTGTTATTATTGATGGAGGCTCACACACTTGTGCAACAAATCCGTTTTTTAATGTAGCTGTAACTAACTCGGTTGGCGCAGTTGTACCTTGTTCTCAAGTATCTTTAATTGGTTCTGGCACAGGTGGAGTGAGCTGTAGTACGTTTTCGGGCTGGAATACATCTGGAGTTTATGACTTTTTGCGTTGGACACCAGTTATTGTTCCTTTAGGGAATTATGTTGGGCAAAATGTAACTATCAAATATAGAGTTACACGCTGTAATGGTGGTGGTGGACATGGAGCAAGAGCCTATCTTGAATCAAGTTGTAATCCAGTAGCATTGCAAGCAACTGGCAATTTAATTTGTCCAGGAAAATCAGTTACGGTAAGCGCTCCAAATGTTTCGGGATATTCATACGGATGGAATGGACCATCAGGAGGTGCGGGAAACTCTTTTTCTATTAATCCTACAATGGCTGGAGCATACACAGTTACCATGTCATTAACAAGTAACCCAGCTTGTAAAATGGTTTTGGATACAACAATCATTTCAATTCCTCCTCCAATATCAAGTTTTAATTTTACGGTGCCTCCTTGTGCTACAACATTTTCAGTTCCTTTTCAAAGTACATCAACCTCTTTTTCAACTGACCCAATTAACACACAAACATGGCTTTGGGGCGATGGTAGTGGTAATAGTGTTGGCACAAGCCCTATCCATACCTACCCGACTAGTGGTATAAAAAACGTAACCCTTAATTTGGTTTCAACGGCTGGGTGCACTGCAACAAGTACACAATCGCTACAATTAAATATTGCGCCAACTACTGGTTTTATTAAATCAAATGCTTGCGAAAATTCAATAGTAAATTTTACGAATACTTCAGTACCAATAGCAAACATATTAACTCAAACTTGGAATTTTGGCGATGGTGGTATAGATAATCAATATAACACATCACACACCTATACAGCATCTGGAGTTTACACGGTAACTTTATCTACAACAAGTACCGATTTTTGTGTAACACAATCGATACAAACATTAACGGTTTATCCTAAACCAGTAATGGCAGCCACAGCAAATACGGTGTGTTTAAATTTAACAACCGCATTTACAAATTCATCAACGGTTACACCTCCATCAGTAATTACTAATTATGCATGGGATTTTGATAACAATGGTACAACAGATAACCAGGCGTATGCACCTACACATGGTTTTACAACCATTGGAACAACAAATGTTGAATTAAAAGGTACAACAAATTTTGGATGTAAGGATAGTATTTTAGTTCCAGTAGTTGTAAACGCAAGTCAAACAGCAAATTTCACAACCTCCAATGCTTGTATTAATTCTGTAATTGGAATAAATAATACAACTGCAGTTGCCCCTCCTGATTTTATAACTGACTACGATTGGTATTATGGTGCTAATGCTACTCCTTCTGTTTCAACTGGCTATAACCCTATAGCCCCAGTATATTCAACAAGTGGCATCAAAACAGTAACCTTAAACATTACTTCAAATACAACTTGTACCGCATCATTAATTCAATCGGTTGAGGTGTATGCCCGACCGGTAGCGAACTTTACAGCTTCAGCAGTATGTCAAGCTACCGCTACAGAGTTTACAGATTTATCTACCTCGCAAGTTACAATAAATCACTGGCAATGGGATTGGGAAAACGACGGAACGATGGATGCTATAGGCTTTAATTCAACTCCAAGTAATGTATATCCAGTATCTGGAACATATACAGCGGCTTTAGTTGTTACCGATATTAATTTTTGTAGAGATACAACCATATATGCATTTAATGTGTGGGGACATCCTGTTGCTAATTTTTCGGTTGTACCAAATTGTTTTAATGCAGTTACAAATTTTACGAATACAACCGTAAATAACGTAAATCCTAATTCAGGTTTTATGTTAAACTACGATTGGGAATTTGGAGATACAGATACATTAAATGCAATTATTAATCCAGCTCATACCTATACAACAGGAATGAATGGAGCCATGTTTAGTGTAACATTAACTGCAACCAATAGCCACTTTTGTACTGATAAAATAGCTCAAACAGTTACTATAAATCCAATTCCTGTTCCGGCAATGCATTTAAATAATGCGTGTTTGCGTGCAGAAGTTGGAATCGCAAATACCTCAAGTATAGTTTCTACAAATGCAATTAACTCTATCACTTGGGATTTTGGGCCTGGTGCAACACCAGCCAATAGTAATTTAGCAGTGCCGCCAAGTTTAATTTATAATACCGTTGGTATTAAAATAGCTACACTAACGCTTACTTCAAATCAAACATGTACCGCATCTATTACAGATACCTTAGAAATATATTCTCAACCAGTGGCAAATTTTACTACAACATCTGTTTGTCAAAACAGTGCAACGGTGTTTAGCGATATATCAATGACGGAAGGAGCAACAGTGGTAAACTGGCAATGGGATTTTACAAACAATGGGTCAATAGATGTAACAGGAACAACAGATACAACATTTTTTGTTTATCCAGCTTCTGGAACATATACTACTTCATTAATTATTTTAGACGATAGATCCTGTTCAGATACGGTTGCCTTACCTTTAAATGTATACGGCAATGCTATTCCTAATTTTACTGCATCATCTGTTTGTTTTAACGATATTACTTCATACACCAATCTTACTGATGTAACGCTTAATCCTTTAGTAGATGGTATCTTAAGTTATAATTGGAATTTTGGTGATGGTATTACCGATCCAGCAACAAATCCTGTTCATACTTATACTAGTAGTACTAATGGTGCCATTTTTAATGCAACATTAACAGCAACAACCAATCATAGTTGTGTTAGTGTAGCAAGTAATACAGTAATGGTAAACCCTTTACCCGTAGCATCTTTTATTACGACGAACGCCTGCATAAATAGTACAGTTGGCATTAATAATACCTCTACTGTGCTTGCTCCAGCCTTATTAACAGCTGGTAGTTACACATGGACTTTTGGGATTGGATCAACGGCAAGTAATACAAATGCTTCAACACCAATTGTATCTTATAATACCATTGGAACAAAATCTATTACATTAAACATAATGTCTAACCAAAGTTGTACTGCAACAATTACCAATACAGTTGAAATTTATGGGCAACCCTCGGCCAATTATTCAGTAACCGCCGTGTGTCAATCAACCGCTTCCGTATTTACAGATTTATCAACAGCAACAGGTTCGATTGCATTAGCACAATGGGATTTTGATAATAACAGCATTATTGATGCAACAGGTAGTTTGGTAAGCAATACATTTTCGGCATCGGGCAATTTTGCAAGTTCATTAATTGCAACTGATAACAACGGTTGTAAGGATACTATACAAGTGCCATTTATAGTATTCGGACATTCTGCTCCCAATTTTATTTCTGATACTGCTTGCTTTAATACAGCAACATCATTTTCAAATGCAACTTCTACAACGGTTAATTTAAATACTGATTTAATACAAAGTTATAGTTGGGATTTTAATGATGGCTCGACTGCAAATACTTTAACTAGCCCTGCGCACACATTTACAAATGCTATTTTACACGATGGTGGAACTTACAGTGTTACTTTAACCTCAGTAACAGAACATGGTTGTGTTGATTCAATTACAAAATTTATAAATATAAATGCCGCTCCAAATCCATCAATTACAACAACAAATGCTTGTATAAATTTTGGAATTGGCGTAAATAGCAATGCTTCTAATGTAGCTCCACCAGCTATTTTAACTGGTTTTACATGGAACTTTGGAAGTGGAGCATCTATTTCAACAAGTACTTTAGCTAACCCAACGGGGATTGCATTTAATTCGAGTGGCATTAAAACGATATCTTTAACAGCCATTACAAATCAAAATTGTTCGGCTTTACAAACACAAACAGTAGAAGTTTTTGCACAACCTGTTGCTAACTTTAGTGTTAATGCTGTTTGTCAAGGTTTAAATACAATATTTACAAATTTATCTACAACGGCTGCTAATAGTTTTACTTTAGTGCAATGGGATTATACCGATGATAGCTTTATTGATGTTACAGGAAATAATGCATCAACTATAGTACCATCATCAGGAACATATACTGCTACATTATATGTTGTTGATAGTAACAGCTGTAAGGATACCGTAAAATTACCATACCAAGTTTATGGACATACAGTACCTGATTTTACACCAACCAATGTGTGTTTTGGAACTGCAACTGCCTTTAATAATTTAACCAGTGCAACAACAAATTCAAATACAGGCGGTATACAATCATACGGATGGAATTTTGGGGATGGAACTACTATAAATACAAATGTAACACCTTTACATGTTTACACACTTGGTGGTAATCCAGTAGTTAATGGCTTTGCACCATATTCGGTGACATTAACAGCCACATCAGGTCCAGGTTGTAAGGATTCTATTGTTAAAACAGTTAATGTGTATTCGACACCAACAGCTACCTTTACAAGTAATGATGCTTGTTTTGGCACACCAACGAATTTTGTTGATGGAAGTTTACCAAACGGTAATGCTATTACAACATTTAAATGGGATTATTATGCAGATGGAAGTACAGATGTTACAGGTATACAAAACCCTAATTATACGTTTAACACCTATGGATTTATACCAGTAACATTAAGTGTTACAACTAGTCCAACTATCGGATTAGTTTGTCCATCAAGTATAACTAAAAACATTTTAGTTAATCCATTACCAATTACTGATTTTGCATTTACAAACAAATGTATAAATGCACAACCAAATACATTTAATGCTAATACTACTTCTATAGCTTTAGGTAATGTGGCAAATAATATATGGTATTTTGGTGATGGAAATCCAACGGTGTCTTCAGGAACTCTAACGTCAGTAACGCATAGTTATACCTCTGCTGGTACCTACAATGTACTTCTTACTGCATATAGCGATAAAGGTTGTTTTAAAGACACACTAAAGCAAGTTAAAGTATATCCAAAACCACAATTATTAGCTATAAATGCCTCTACAACATGCGCTGGCTTCACAACTTCGTTAACGGCGATTTATGCAACAAACGGCGCATCAGTTACCTCATACGTATGGGATTTTGATCCAACCTTAAATGTACCAAATCCAACATATGTTTTCCCTAACGGAGGAGGAACTTACACCATTAATTTAACATCAACTACTAATAACGGTTGTACCGATGTTTTTCCAAAAGAAGTTGAAGTTTATTATAATCCAATTGCCGAATTTATGTCGGCACAAACAAGCTGTGGACCAACCTTTTGTCCAACTTTTACAAATCTTGCTGTTATGACTAATACTACTGCATCCGAACAAATCGTTGAGTGGACATGGGACTTTGGTGATGGATCAATATATTCAACAGCATCCCAATCTAATGAGCAACATTGTTTTACCAATAATGTGCCTAATGTGCCAGCATTTTATAATGTAACATTAACAACAAAAACAAATAAAGGTTGTTTTAATAGTATATCAAAAGCTAATTATATATCTATTTTACCATCGCCCACGGCAAATTTTGATGTAGAGCCAAATCCAGGAAACGTTTTAACACCGTTAATGTATTTCACAAACAAATCATCTGACTATACAAACTTTAGTTGGAATTTTGGTGATGCTGCTTTTAAAGATTCGGTAAATGTTAATCCCACTCATTTTTATGGAGATTACAATGTCACTACTTATACAGTAGAATTAATTGTGAAAAATAGTTTTGGTTGTAAGGATACTATTTACAAACCAGTTGATATAGGACCTGAGTTTGCTTTCTATGTTCCTAATGCTTTTTCGCCTAACGAAAGTGATGGCATCAACGATAAATTTTTTGGGAAAGGTGTTGGCATCGCGCAATATGATATGTGGATTTTTGATAGATGGGGAGAAATGATCCATCATGCTAACACCTTAAATTACGATTCCGCTTGGGATGGAAGAAAAAAAGGAAGAGGCACTCCAAAACAAGAGGTGTATGTATGGAAAGCAGTAGTGATAGACATTTTCGGAAAAAAACACGAGTATGTTGGCCATGTAACTATCCTATAAATTTATTTTTAGTTAAAAAAATGACCGCAATTAGGTGTCATTTTTTAAAGAACTGAAACTGATTTTTTGAAATTTAGAGCTATTAAATAAGTAGGCATAACTTTTTTAAGCACAACGTATTTGTGTAAAATTGTTAACCTAATTTTTTTAATATGAAATGCTATAAATTACTTTTGTTTTTATTGTTTAGTAATCAAGTTGTTTTTTCACAAACAAATGCAGTGGTTTTTCATTCACAAAATGAATTAACTAAATCGACTAAACATACATGTTCAAGTGAAACCCAATTTGTAAATTCTTATTTTAAAGAATATGCTATTGATGCTTTAGAACAAATAATTCCAAATGCTAAAACTAAACTAGAGCAAGCTAAACAAACGTATTCTAATCCTGAGCTTACTTTTGAAAAAGCTTTTTCAACCATTTTTAAATTTGAAGCCTCTGCAATTAAAACAATTGCCATTAACAAAAATGATTTTTCGGATATAGCGATGAAAACTTTGTATTCAGAATTATTTGATAACGCTATTTTAAACATCAATAAGTACCATTTAATCAATAGTTTACATAAAAAACAAACTGAACTATTACTACAATACGAAGAAAACACTGGCTATTCTAACAAAGTAATGCAAGCTTGCACTAATGTTAATTTTGCTGATGGCACAACCAATGGCTGGCAGAGCAGCTGGGGCACTGGAGCTGCAAATCAAATTCCAATTACTGTTTATGAAGTAAATGGTACATGCCCCTTTGGAAAATCGTATAATAAAACTACTGGATTATGTTGTAATGTATTAGTTGGTGGGGGATGTGTTGCACCTACGAGCACTGTTTTAGTTGCACTTACTCCAAATGTAAATAACCCTGCGGTTACACTTACCCCTAACTCAGGCGTTGTAAATGCTGCCGCTAATAGTGCAACTCCTGGCGTGCATACAATTATGACAGGAGGCACAGATCCATTTGTTCCAATTTCGGTAGTACCACCTAGCGGAGGAAAATCACTGCGATTAGGAAATGCAAAAGTCAATCTTTACAAAGCACAACGAATAAAGCAAACCTTTCTAGTAGATGCTTCAAATCCAAATTTTGTTTATCAATACGCAGCGGTATTGCAAGATCCAAGTCATGATGTTCAAGATCAACCATACTTTAAAATTAAAGTATATGATGCCTCTAATCAAGTAATCGATTGCGCCACCTTAGATGTTTCATCAACCAATGCAAATACTTTAGGCTTTATTACTTTTGGTAGTACAGATTATAAATATAAAAATTGGTCAACTGTTTCCGTTCCCTTATCATCATATATTGGACAAAATATTACTATTGAATTTACAACGTCTGATTGCTCACAAGGCGGGCATTTTGGATACGCCTATATTCAGTGCTTATGTTCTCCGATACCAATTACTAGCTCATTACCCGGAGTATGCAATGGACAAACAACAACCTTAACTGCTCCTACTGGTGCTGCTACATATAGTTGGTCTGGTCCAGGGATAATATCTGGAGTTAATACACAAACTGCTATAGCTAATTTAGGTGGAACTTACACAGTTAATATGTCAACCTTTTATACTTTTCCTCATCAACCTTGTCAATATTCTCAAACAATTTCTATACCAGGAGGCACTACGTCTCCTGTACCTAATTTTTCTACAAACACTGTTTGTTTAAATTCACCATCATCTTTTACAAATAACACAACAAATAATTTAGGAGCAAACTATTTATGGGATTTTGGAGATTCTCAAACATATACAACAACTAGTACAACAACTATAAACCATTCCTATACTAATCCAGGAACTTATTCAGTAACTTTAACTGCCAACAATGGCTGCCCTGTATCTATTACAAAAACAGTTCAAGTAAATGGCCTGACTCTTGTTTCAGTTCCCTTATCTAATAATTGCATTGGTTCAGTTACAAATTTTACTGGCGCTCCAACTGCTACGCTCGGAGTGAATACTCATACGTGGTCTTTTGGTCAAAATAATGCAACTTCAAATCTTCAAAATCCTTCATACACCTATACAACTCCCGGTAATTATGTAGTTAGTTATACGGTATCTAATGGTGTGGATTGTCCAGGAACAAACACTAACACCATAACAATATATCCAAAGCCACTTATTTCTGTTACTTCAAATTCTGCATGTTTAAATTCAATAACATCATTTACAAATTCTTCCTCAGTTTTATCTCCCGATAATATTACTGCATGGGCATGGGATTTTGATAATAATGGAACTGTAGATAATGTTAACCAAAATCCAACAAATACTTTTACAACTTCGGGCACGCACACCATTGAGTTAAAAGCAACTACCAATTTAGGTTGCAAAGATAGCTCTACCTTTGTTGTTACTATTAATAAAAATCCGACAGCTATTTTTAGTACAACAAATGCATGTATTAATTCTGCAATTAGTATTGCTAATACTTCTTCTATTTCAGCTCCTGCAACTATTAATTCATACACCTGGAGTTTTGGAGCAAGCTCCTCACCAGCATCCAGCTCCGTATTAAATCCTACAGGAGTAAGCTATAGTACAAATGGTGTAAAAACAATAACTCTTACTGTTTCTTCAAGCGAGGGATGTTCGTCAACTACAACAAATACCGTTAATGTTTTTTCGATTTTAACAGCAAACTTTATTGCTAATAATGCCTGTAAAAATGCGAGTATTAATTTTACAAGCACAGCAACACCAAGTGCAAGCATTACGGCACATAATTGGGATTTTGGTGATGGAACAGCTTTAAGTTCTGCAATTAATCCAATACACACTTTTACAAATTCAGGCACCTATAATGTAACTTACACTGTTTCTAACTCAACCGGTTGTAACAATGTAATTGTAAATACTGTAACAGTATATCCAAATCCTTTATTATCAGTAATCTCAGATAGTGTTTGTTTAAATGCGACCACAAATTTTACCAATTCATCTGCAGCTTTATTACCCAATAATATTACTGCATGGGCATGGGATTTTGATAATAATGGCACTGTAGATAATGTTAGTCAAAATCCAACTAATACTTTTACAACTTCGGGCTTGCACACTTTTGAGTTAAAAGCTACTACAAATTTAGGATGTAAAGATAGCGCTATGTTTGTAGTTAGAATTAATGAAAATCCTACCGCTAGTTTCTCTACATCACCTGTTTGTTTAAATTCTAATATCATTATTTCAAACACATCATCATTAACAGCACCTGCAACCATATCCACTTATGCGTGGAACTTTGGAAGTGGCGCGACGGTATTAACATCATCATTAAGTACGCCAGTTGGTATAACTTATACCACCAGTGG
>JAYSTR010000009.1:0-5996 GCA_043719555.1 Bacteroidota bacterium
TTAAAATTGCTGCCGACCTTAAAATTGATGCTAAACAAGTTAAAGCAACTGTTGAATTGCTGGATGATGGGGCTACGGTGCCATTTATTTCTCGCTACCGTAAGGAGGTTACAGGTAGTTTAGATGAAGTACAGGTAATTACTATAAAAAATGAAATTGAACGTTTGCGCCAATTAGAGCAACGTAGAGAAAGCATTTTAAAATCGATAGAAGGACAAGGGAAATTAACCGATGAGTTAAAAGATAAAATTATAGCTGCGGAGTTATTATCAACGCTCGAAGATTTATATTTACCCTATAAACCAAAACGCCGAACAAAAGCTACGATGGCTCGCGAAAAAGGGTTAGAGCCATTAGCTCATTTAATTTTAGCGCAACAAATAAAAGAGTTATTTCCGGAAGCGGTTAAGTTTGTAAATAAAGAATTAGGTGTTGAACATCCTGATGATGCCTTAGCTGGCGCTCGTGATATTATTTCTGAAATCATCAGTGAGGATGCGGTTACTCGTGAAGGCATGCGTAATTTATTTAAGAAAACCGCCGTTGTTAAAAGCAAAGTGGTGAGAGGGAAAGAAGAAGAAGGCGAAAAGTTTGCTGATTATTTTGAGTGGGAAGAGCCATTGATGACTTGCCCTAGCCATCGTATGTTAGCGATGCGCCGTGGCGAGAAAGAAGATTTTTTAATAATGGATATAGTGATTGATGATGAATTAGCTCATGATCAAATTAAAAAACAATTTATTACTTCTCGTAATGAGTGTGCTGAGCAAATACAATTAGCTATTGAGGATGGTTACAAACGTTTGCTACAACCAAGCATTGAAGCTGAGATGCGTTTGATGACGAAACAAATGGCTGATGAAAAAGCCATACAGGTTTTTGCAGATAATTTACGTGAGTTATTATTAGCTTCTCCTTTAGGTCAAAAATCGATGTTAGCTATAGACCCAGGATTTAGAAGCGGTTGCAAAGTGGTTGCATTAGATGCTCAAGGAAAATTATTAGAAGAAACCGTTATATATCCACACGAGCCACAACGCAAAGTAATGGATGCGCAACATGTAGTAATGGCCTTATGTGCTAAACACGAATTAGAAGCCATTGCTATTGGTAACGGAACTGCATCGCGGGAAACAGAACAATTTATAAGAAGCATAGATGTATTACCAAAAACAATTCCGGTAATTATGGTGAGTGAGGCTGGTGCTTCTATTTATTCGGCATCAGAGGTAGCCCGCGAAGAGTTTGCTGATTATGATTTAACTGTGCGTGGCGCTGTGTCTATTGGTCGTCGTTTAGCCGATCCATTAGCGGAGTTAGTAAAACTCGATCCAAAATCAATTGGAGTAGGGCAGTACCAGCACGATGTTGATCAAACAGCTTTAAAAAATAAATTAGATACCGTTGTAATGAGTTGTGTAAATGGTGTTGGTGTTGAGTTAAATACGGCCTCTAAACAATTGTTATCATACGTGTCGGGTATTGGCGAAACGTTAGCAAAAAATATTGTTGATTACCGTAATGAAAATGGTGCTTTTAAATCTCGTAAAGAGTTATTAAAAGTAAGTCGTATGGGTGATAAAGTGTTCGAGCAATGTTCTGGATTTTTACGAATTCGTGATGGCGTGCATCCCTTAGATAAAAGTGCTGTGCATCCTGAAGCGTATCATATCGTTGAAAAAATGGCGACTGATTTAAATTGCAGTATTGATGATTTAATTAATGATAAGGAGTTACGTAAAAAAATAAACTTACAAAGCTATGTTACCGAAACTATAGGTTTACCCACCTTAAAAGATATCGTTGCCGAGTTAGAAAAACCAGGTCGTGACCCTCGTAAATCATTTGAGATTTTTAGTTTTGATGACAGCGTTCATTCTATGGAGGATTTACGCGAAGGGATGCGTTTACCGGGTATCGTCACTAACGTAACCAACTTCGGAGCCTTTGTAGATATTGGAGTTCATCAAGATGGCTTAGTTCATATTTCTCAATTAAGTGATACCTTTGTAGATGACCCGAATTTGATTGTGAAGGTGGGACAAAAAGTGTGGGTTAATGTAACAGAGTGCGATGTGAAACGAAAACGGATAGCATTAACCATGAAAGGCGAAGGAATGGTAAAAAGCACAACAACAAGTAGTAAACCAAAAAAAGAAGAAGTTCCTGCATACGACCCTAACGATATGATGTCGGCATTAGCAGCATTAAAAGGAAAATTTAAAAAATAAGAGAGATGGAAAATTCAGATAAAAATAAATTTATGTTAGAAGCTATAAAGCTTTCTATAGAAAATGTAACGTTAAGAGGCGGTGGACCTTTTGGCTGTGTGATTGTAAAAGATAATGAAATTATTGCTAGAGGTTACAATAAAGTAACCTCAAATAACGACCCAACGGCACACGCCGAAGTAACAGCTATACGTGAGGCTTGCGAAAAATTAAATTCGTTTCAGTTAGATGGATGCGATATTTATACAAGTTGCGAACCTTGCCCTATGTGTTTAGGCGCAATTTATTGGGCACGACCTAATAATGTGTATTATGCCAATACTAAAATGGATGCAGCGGCTATTAATTTTGATGATAATTTTATTTATGATGAAATAGCCATTCCTATTAACAAAAGAAAATTACCTTTTATACAAATGATGCAAACAGAAGCCTTAGAGGCTTTTAAAGCTTGGAAAAATAAATTAGATAAAATAGAGTATTAGATTTATCAAATTATTTATAATAAAAAACCTAAGTTAAGAGCTTCGGTTTTTTTGTTTTAAAGTTTAATAGTTTGTGGCACAGCGAACGGATACTTACAAACACATTTTAGAAAACAAATTCAGAGAAGCTTATAATTTTAATGGCGTACCGGTATCATTTTACTTTAGAAAGAAAAATAAAAACTAAAATATAGCCTCATTAAAAAAGCCTGTTATTATAATGATAACAGGCTTTTTTATTAAATTACTTTAATGGTAGATCTAGTCGAAGTGATTACTCACATTGTTGATTAGGTTCTTTTTGATAATCTGATTAATATTGTCCACTATAAAATTTATTGCTGTCATTGATTTTTAGTCCGTTCCCGCCAAACCACTTTATAAAACTACCCCATTTTTCCTTGTTTTCTGATTGCCACTTGTCAAAACCAGTCTCATCTCCTTTCATTAAAATCCAATGATTATACGCTTCAATATGTCCTTCCTCTTTTACTTTTTTTTGATAAGTGAACAAAATATTTGGGTATGTTTTATCATGTTCATTTTTGAAATAATTATCAATGAAAGTGCTTCTGATATTACCTAGGGAATTTATATCTATGTGCTTAATAGAAAGCATTGAAAACATTAAAGTCTGCTCGTAAACGCCAACACCATATGGTAATTTTAATTTACTTGGATCTTTAAGGTCGTTTAATTTCATTGTTGCATTTTTACTAAAGCTAACAGAAAATGAAGTGTCACTAGTAACCTTTATTTCGCTTTTATATGTGTCAAAAAGTAGTTTGCTGATTTCTGCTGTCCGATCAGTGTTACGTTCCAAGTTCATAAATATTTCACCATAAATCATTCCCCAGACCTCTTCGGATGAACTACAATATATCCGAGCTGCACGGTAATAATTCGATGGAAATTTTGGATCAACTTCAATTCCTTTTTCGTAAAGAGGAAGGGCCATATCATATTGCTTTTTAACCCAATAAACAGTACCCTTTTCTAAATATAGTTTTCCTGAATTCGGAAACATTTTCAATCCCTCGTCATATGTATTTAATGCCTTATCTGCATCTCCATAATAGTCATACATACTGCCTAACATTTGAAAACATTGGTCTGTTATATTTTTGTATTTTAAAACCTTTTTAAATATCTCAATCGCCTTTTTATAGTTCTTTTGCAGATAATATGTATACCCAATTTCATATGGATAATTGTAATCTTCAGGCTCAAGTTTTTGTGCTTCATCCAATAGTTTAAGGGCTTCTTCATATTTCCCTTCATCTTCAAGTTTAATAGCTTCTTGTCCTTTTTTATACGCTATTTCTTTGTTTGTTTGCGCAAAAGCTATTTGACCTATTTGGATAAGTATTATTAGTCCTAATGTTTTAATTATTTTTTTCATTTTTTTATTTTAAAATAACTTACTATTTCTGAGCTACCAGTAGTGCAACTTAAAGCTTTTATCTACCAAAATGCTCTAAACAAAGCTAAATGTAATTAGTCAAATTCAAAAGAAAAATTAGTTAATCGGCGCTTGAGGTTCTCGAAGCCACCGCTTTTATAATTACTTTGGTTTTTGCAAGCATTATAGATGCTAGTAAACAAAGTTTTATTTAGTTGCCATTCAATGCTTTTACTCGATTCACAGCTTCTTCTTCTGTTATACCATTGTAATAGTCAAATACAAATTTATTATCCATTTGGGCTTCGTGTGGTATTACAAAAGGTCTGGAATTACCTTTTTGAGTATTTACATTTGTTTTAATACTCATTGTATTTTCGTATTCAGGGATTTTACTGCAAAGAAAACCAAAATATGTTGTTTCGTGAATGTTATTATCAAAGTTGTCACTATAGTCATTGTAACTATTTTCGCTTAATGAAACCCAAATACCATATTCGAGAAATTCACAGCTGCCAATAATTTTTTGTTTCAAAGTTGTCCTAATAAAGTAGTCTGTTTGTTCAGGGTGTTCAATTATACAGAAGTCACTATTAATTGTTGCAAGATTTGTTTTATCCTCATCTGATAAAATATCATAATTAAAAGGAGTAATGAATGCTATTGCGGGTAAGTCGGTATGAGTTTGTCCGCATTTTTCACATACATATTCTGTTGTCTTGATATTGCTCATTTGCCGCAAATTTATTTTGTCAACCGCTTTTGCCTAATGCCGTTAGCCGTTCGTTGTCTTTCTTCTATTAAAATTGTCCTTTATAATTTGGGTCAAAATCTACCATCCATTCAATGCCATATTTATCTCTAAACATACCAAAGTATGAACCCCAAGGACTGTCTCCAATTGCAAATTCAATTTGTCCTCCTGCCGAAAGTCCGTTGAATAATTTATCGGCTTCTTCTTTGCTTTCTGCACTAATTGATATTTTAGACCTATTTTCGTTTTCATTTGTTGTTCCTAAAATTTCAGGAACGTCATTGGCCATTAAAATATTTTTGCCAATAGGCAAAGCAATGTGCATTATTTTATTTGCTTCATTTTCTGCTACCGGAAATTCAGGGCTTGCCAAGTCTTTGAAACGCATAATTTTCGCGAACTCTCCACCAAATACTGATTTGTAAAAAGTGAAAGCTTCTTCGGCATTGCCGTTAAAGTTAATATGAGGATTGATTTGTGCCATATTTTTTATTTTTAATTTTTTTTATTTCTTATTTAAAATGTCTGAGTCCATTACTAGTAGGAGCTTTTAGTAGAGGTAGGTTTTACATTACTTTTCATTCGCCTGTCTATGTTGTGATTGCTTTTATTATATTTTGTTCAAACACTAATGGTAATTTAAATAATCCGTCGCAACTTATTATTTCGTAGTTTGGATTTGTCTGAAAACTATTTAATGTAATTTGTCCGTTCTCAACCAGAAATGCGCCAAGTATGTCATACTGTTTAGTGTCACCTTTGTTTATTGCTCTTTGGTCTATGATATAGATGTAACCGTTTTGTTGCTGCTTTGCCGATTTAGCTAATTCGCTTGATTGCATAGCGGCAGACTCAATACTTGCTTGAAATATTTCAACGAAATTTTGGTTATATATAATATTGTCTTTTGATACTTCTAGTGTAGGGTCTTTTAAATAACCAATTACACTTTTGCCTTCTAGCCCTTTTTCAAATACAATATCTGATTGAATTAGTGATATTAAATGTTTATCAATATTGTCTATTAAAGTTTTATATATATATAATTCCATATTATTCTTTGATATTTTCAACGGAGTCGTCACGTCCTATTCTACTACAGTTTTGGATTTTTGAAAATTAAT
>JAYSTR010000081.1:0-12108 GCA_043719555.1 Bacteroidota bacterium
GCTGAACGTTTCCATTACTACTACCTTGCTCTCCAAAAGCCAAGCGCGAAGGTACTATAATTTTTGAAGTTTCGCCTTTTTTTAATGATCCAATAACAATATTTAACCCTTTAATTATCTGATCGGGAGTTCCATAAATAAACTCAAGAGTTTGAACGCCATTATCCAACGGTTTCCCATCTACAAACCAACTTTCGAACTCAATTTTTACTTTTTTTCCAATTTCTACTTTATCATCCGAAGTAGATGTTTTCGATAGTTCATATATACCATATCCATTGGGCTCAGTACTAAATTTATTTTGAGCAAGGTAGTTATCTATTAACTGCAATTCTTCTAACTCTGTATCTCTAGTTGAACCGAATTTAGATAAGCGCTGCAACTCATTATACTCTTGCTTGGAAATAATTTGATTAAGTTTAAAATTAATTTTAACCAACGTATCGCTCTTACAAAAATCAGGAACTTCGGTATTAAAAAATAATTTAAAAAAGTAGTGAGGCTCCAATAAATACGATACACTATCACCTTCGGTTAACTTGATAAGATGTGCGTAAAATGGCTTTAATTTTAAAGAATCGTTCAACTCAAAATACAACTCATTCACTCCAAAATGCTGGGTATCCCAAAACACCGAATCGTTAAGCGTACACATTTGTGCACCTGCAACAATCACATTTTCGGGTAATAATTTTGTGCTACCATCACCTATGCTTAATAGTTTGTAATACAAGCCATTGCTACCAACTGTGTAGCCATTAACTAAATTAGGTTTGTTACACGATGCAAAAATAACCGCACAAATAATGATGATACTATATTTCATTTAGTGAGTTGTTTTTTTACAAGATAAAATTTCAACATCGTAAAGTATAGGCGATTGTGGTGGAATTTTTTTAGAATCGCCCAACAAACCGTGTGCAAAGTGCGAAGGAATTAAGATGAGTGCTTTGTCCCCATTTTTCAAAAACTGAACTGCTTTATGTAAGCCATCTTCCAAGTTTTCCATACCCACTTTAAACTCTTTAGCACCATCATTTTTTGAAGAGTAACATTCAGTTCCATCTAATAACGATACAGTATAATTTATTTTAATAAGATCACCATCCTTTATAGAATTACCTTTAGTCGATGCTTTATAAACATAGTAACGGATGCCACTGGTGGTTTTTACAAAATTCATTTCATGAGATTTTTGGTAATAATCCATCTCATCCATTTCTTTAATTATAACCTGCTGATTAGCTTTTATAAATTGCTCTTTAGCTTTTTCTCTATCAAAGGTTTTATGTTGCTCGGACTTTTTATTGTTTTCACAAGACATAAAAACTGCACATACAGCTAAACCAAACACTATACATTTAAAACAAAATACCATTACTTATTTGTAGATTCCGAAAAATTATCTACTTCTTTTTTTACTTCCTGTATATGCTCTTGTATGGTAGATGTAATACCACCAGTACTTTGTTGTATATCTTTTTGAAGACCATCAGTTGCATCCTTAAACTCGCGAATTCCTTTTCCTAAAGCTCTGGCTAAATTAGGAACGCCCTTACCCCCAAATAATAAAAGGATAACAAGCACAATTAAAAAAACTTCGCCGCCGCCTAAGTTTAAAAATAAAATAAGTAATTGATTCATCTCACAAAAGTACAAATTGCTTTGGATAATCAAATTAAAGCTCAGTACTAAAATTTGCCATAAAAACATAAAAAACACACCTAAAAACATATTAACATTAGTGGTAACATTTTGTAATTCAAATAGATATGCATTTTGGCTTTAATTTTTTAAAACCATATATTTGTACTCGAATTTAAAACCCTTTTTAAATGGCTACTGCTCAAACAATAAAATTTAATACAGCTAATCGTGCTTTTTATGCAACCCTTAGCAAGCGTGTTAACGATTACTTTAAAGAAAATAACATCTCAAGATACGGAAATGCAAACATGGTGATAAAATCCATTTTTATGTTTGCCTTGTATTTTACACCCTTTGTATTACTAATATGCAATGTATTTGATAGTTTACTAGTACAAGCTTTTTTCTGTATAGTGTTAGGTTTTGGAATGAGTGGAATTGGTTTGTCTATTATGCATGATGCAAACCACGGTTCATATTCTCGTAATGCTAAAATAAATGCATTAATGTGCCGTAGTATGAACTTTGTTGGAGGTAGCTCTATTAACTGGCAATTACAACATAATACCATACACCATAGCTACACGAATATTCATGAGCACGATCACGATATTGAGAGTATGGGGATTTTACGTTTCGAACCTTATTCTCCATTAAAAAAAATACACAAGTTTCAGTTTTTATATGCTTGGTTTTTTTATGGATTGATGACTATTTTATGGGCAACCTCTAAAGACTTTATGCAATTGGCTCGTTACAATAAAATGGGTTTATTGGTAACTAAAAAAACAACTTACAAAAAGGAATTGTTTTTATTAATCTTAAACAAAATGTTTTATTTAGGTTACAGCCTTGGTTTACCATTGTTAATTATGGAAAACCCTTGGTACCAAGTTTTAGTAGGCTGGTGCATTATGCACTACACTTGCGGTTTAATTTTAGCTTTAATTTTTCAGCCAGCACACGTTATTGATAATACAGAATTTCCATTACCTGATTCTAACGGTAATATGGAAGATGACTGGGCTGCACACCAATTAAAAACAACAACTAATTTTGCGCAAAAAAGTTTATTTTTCTCGTGGTTTGTAGGTGGTTTAAATTTTCAGGTAGAACACCATTTATTTCCGAATATTTGCCACGTGCATTACAAAAAAATTGCACCCATTATTGAGAAAACTGCTAAGGAATTTAACTTACCATACTATACTAAAAAAACATTTTTTGGGGCTGTTGCAGGTCACGCAAAAGTGTTATATCAATTAGGCCGTATGCAGGCTATACCTGTTAAAGCTTAATTATTATATTTTAATATAAAAACAAAAAAGCAATTCGTAACTGAATTGCTTTTTTGTTTTGCACTAAATTCTTTTGATAGTTTGTAAAATGTATCTTTGGTAAAGAACAAAGGACAGAAAAAGATTATCTAATAAAATAAATTAGCCTAAATAAAAAATATTCTACAAATGAAAAAACATTTATATATATCAATTACTTTTTTCTTTATTTTACTTCAAATGTTAGGGCAGGATAATTTAAAAAGTATTACTCCTTTTTATCTCTTTTATCAATCTTCTGGGGCACTTCGAGGAATAACGAAAACAATCGAAATAAAGAACAATGGCATTATAAAATATAAATTAAAAGGTGTTAGTAAAGATGAGATTTTTACAAAAACGATTAAAATGGATAAAAAATCTTTTCAAGTTATTAAATCACAATTAGTGAACTATTATAAAATTTTAGAATTACCAAGAGAAAATCTAAGTTGTAAAACATGTTTGGATGGGGAATGGGTTGAATTAAAATTCAAGATACTTAGTGCAAATCGAGACATTGCGGCCAATAATCCTTCAAGTGCAAATAAGATTTTTAAAGAATTAGAAGAATATTTATTTGAGGTTATAGGTAAGCTTGACTCGTGATAAAATAATGTGTCTTTAAATACATTTAGAAGAAACCAAATTAAAAATGTGTCAATATTTTCATTGAACTCACAGGTGTAAAAGTAAAACTAGCTCACATAATTTTAAACTAATTATAAAATCGGAGTTATTTACTTGCCGTAATGCTATACACCATTGGTATTTTATTATCTAAGTGTTTAATACGGTATTTTTTCGGTTCAACTTCTATTGCCATACCATCTTTAAAACAATTGTAAGGCGAGTAATCAAATTCATCAACCGAATTAATCAATAACTTATTTTTTATGAGGGCATTTAAAACCTCTGCCATACCGTGGTTCCACATCACATAACTTTGAGTAATGGGCGCCGAGTTATCAGCATAGGTACCTGATGATGTTTCTACAATTGGCCCCGAATTAAAATAATTGTAACCAACCGTTTTAAAATAATCATCAAACATCCACACTACCGGATGAAACTCCACAAATACAAATTGGCCTCCAGGCTTTAAACAATCATAAATAACCTTGGCCCATTTATCCATATCGGGCAACCAACCAATAGTGCCATAGCTTGTATATACAATATCGTATTGTTCTGTAATATGTTTTGCTGCATCATACACATCGCAACAAATAAAATCAACATTGGTATATGTTTGTTTTGCTAAATCTTTAGCGGCTTCTATGGCTTTATCAGATAAATCTAGTCCAGTAACCTCAGCACCTAAACGTGCTAAGGAAATAGTATCTTGTCCAAAATGACATTGCAAATGCAAGATGCGCTTGCCTTTTACATCGCCTAATAACTTTAACTCAATATCATTTAAGGATGTATTGCCTTTTAAAAATCCTTCTACATCATAAAAAGCAGATTTTAAATGAAATGCTGTTTTTGTATTCCACGATTGCTTATTTATTTCGAGGTAATTTTCTGCTGAATTCATAACTGAAAAATTAAATACTTAAATGGTTTGAGCTTACTTCTTTTCCAAAAAATAAGGAAGCGTGTTTATTAAATTGCTCAGCTGAATCTGTTGTATAAAATTTAATAGTTGATGATTTCGATAATGAATCATTCATAGTTTGATGACGATTTAAATAGTCCTTTAAACTATCAGAAACTATTTCGCCCTGAGTTAACAAGGTAATATTATCTGGCAAATAACGTTTAATAACGCTTTCTAAAATAGGATAATGGGTACATCCTAAAATAATAGTATCAATATTCTTAGATTGCGAAAATAATTCAGCTAAATATTTTTTAACAAAATAATGCGTTGCTTCGTTGTCAATTTCATTATTCTCAATTAATGGTACCCACATTGGGCAAGCTTGTTGAAATACTTTTAATTCTGGAAAAAACTTTTCAATTTCAATAATGTATGATAAGGAATTAACCGTTCCCGAAGTTGCTAGTACACCAACTTCGCCAGTTTTACTATAATTACCTACAATTTCAGTAGTTGGGCGTATAACACCTAACACTCGTTTATGAGCATCAATTAATGGTAAATCTTTTTGTTGTATAGTTCGCAATGCTTTGGCAGAAGCTGTATTACAAGCTAATACGATGAGCTCACATCCCATGTCAAACAATTGTTTTACACACTCCAAGGTATATTCATACACTGTTTCGTAGGATCTTGAACCATAAGGAGCTCGGGCATTATCGCCTAAATAAATAAAATCATATTCGGGCAAAGTTTTCACTAATTCCTTAAACACGGTTAATCCTCCGTATCCCGAATCAAAAACTCCTATAGGGGCATATTTATTAGACATAGTAATGGTTTACAATATTATAAAAATAAACCGATTTTTAGGCCTTTTTTACTTAGATTTGTACCCTAAAACTAAAAAACACATGCAGTTTAAAGCCTTACGTTTTGTAGACCCAGATAAAGATAAAGCACTTTTTTTTGCCACCTTAAGAAAACGTGTTGATGGTTATTTCAGAGAAAATAATATTTCGAGAAATTACAATAGAACCATGGTTATTAAAACAATTGTATTGTTAGCAGCTTACCTTATTCCCTTTGTATTATTCCTTTTACTTACTCCCTCTTTAAAGATTACCATACTATTATGGACTATTATGGGTTTTGCAATGGCGGGTATTGGCATGAGTATTATGCACGACGCAAATCACGGAGCTTATTCTAATAACCAACGTATTAATAAATGGTTGGGGTTAACTTTAAATTTAGCTGGCGGTTCTGTTTTTAACTGGAAAATACAACACAATGTTTTGCACCATACTTATACAAACATTACGCATTACGATGACGACATTGATGATAAAATTATTTTAAAATTATCACCACACACGCAAGCAAAGTGGTATCATAAATTTCAGGTTGTATATGCTTTTGCATTTTATAGTATTGTAACTATATATTGGTCGGTTTTAAAAGATTTTTTACAACTACACCGCTACACACAAGAGGGATTAAACACAAATACCAAAAAGGAAAATTTAATTTTATGGATTAAATTAATTTTAATGAAATCTGCCTATATGTTTATTTTACTAGCTGTACCTACCTTATTTTTCGGCATCGCTTTTAAAACTGCCTTAATAGGATTTTTAGTCATGCACGTTATTGCAGGAACTATGTTAACCGTTATTTTTCAATTAGCTCATACAGTTGAAGGCACAACGCATCCATTACCAAACGAAAACTATACAATTGAGAACAATTGGGCTATTCATCAAATGAATACTACGGTAAATTTTTCTCGTAACAATAAATTTATTTCGTGGTATGTAGGTGGTTTAAATTTCCAGGTAGAGCACCATTTGTTTCCCAATATTTGTCATGTGCATTATCCGGAAATTTCAAAAATTGTAAAAGCTACTGCTGAAGAATTTGGCGTGCCATACTTAGAAAACAATACTTTTATGGATGCCTTTAAATCTCATATTAAAGCCTTGGCAAATTTCGCTAAAATGCCATCGATGGATGATGCCATAGGATAAAATTTAGAACTATTTTAAAATAAAAAAAAGACCAATCAATATTGATTGGTCTTTTTTATTGATGTATTATAGAGCTTAATATTGTTCAGATTCATTCGGGAAATCATTGCTTTTTACGTCCTTAATATATTGATGAAAAGCGCCAGTCATACTATCATACAAATTCAAATAACGACGTAAAAATCGCGGACTAAACTCATGCGTCATTCCAATCATATCGTGTGTTACTAAAACTTGTCCATCAACACCGCCACCTGCACCAATACCAATGACTGGTATTGAAATACTTTTTGCAACTTCTGTAGCTAATTTTGCAGGAATTTTTTCTAAAACCAATGCAAAACAACCACTTTCTTCTAATATTTTAGCATCCTCCAATAATCGAATAGCTTCTTCCTCTTCTTTGGCTCTTACCGTATAAGTTCCAAATTTATAAATAGATTGGGGTGTTAATCCTAAATGCCCCATTACTGGAATACCGGCAGTTAAAATTCGTTCAATAGAATCCTTTACTTCTCTCCCTCCTTCTAATTTAATAGCGTGGCCGCCACTTTCTTTCATTATTTTTATGGCAGAAGTTAGCGCCTCCTTAGAGTTTCCTTGATAAGAGCCAAAAGGCATATCTACTACAACTAAGGCTCTGTCAACTCCTCTTACAACCGAAGAAGCGTGATAAATCATATGATCTAAGGTAATTGGAAGCGTAGTTTCAAAACCAGCCATTACATTACTTGCGCTATCTCCTACTAAAATAACGTCAATTCCTGCATGGTCAATAATTTTGGCCATTGTATAATCATAAGCCGTTAACATCGAGATTTTCTCTCCACGGCGCTTCATTTCCTGTAACTGATGGGTTGTAACTTTTTTTACTTCTTTATGTACTGACATGGTTAATTGATTAGTGGATAGTGCAGAGTGATTAATGTAATTTGTAAAGTAAAATTAATCATTTATTTGTTATTTGATTTACGTAATATTTACTAAATTTGAAGCTTATTCTAAAAAAATGAAACGTACATTATTATATATTTTTATTGCATTTGCAGCAATTGGTGGCTTATATTCTTGTAAAAATAAATTAGAAGTTTTTGCGCCAGGAGAAGAGTCTGTATCTGTTTATGGAATATTAAATCCAAGTGAAACAACTCAAAATATCCGTATCAATAAGGTTTATTTAACCGATGGTGATGCTTTAGTTGCTGGACAAGATGCAAGTCAAATTAATTACGGGGCTGGAGAGTTAGAAGTTTCTTTAGAACGTTTTTTAACAGGTTCTACAACCCCAACCTTAACAACAGTAGGTAATACAACTAGAAAAAAAATCACTTTAACAGAAACAGTTGTTACAACTCAATCGGGTTCGTTTTCTCAAGAACAACGTATATGGCAAACAAGCGATAAGTTATTTACGGATGGTGATTATAAAATTAGCATCAAAAATATTAAAACTGGCAAAACATGGAATTCTCAAACATCTTCTCTAGATAGTATAAAATCTGGCTTTTTCCCTCTAGTAAAAGCGCCAGCTTATCCAACTCATGGACACTATCCTTTTACTCCGACCAATAATGATCAAAACAAATACCTTAATTATTATGATGTAAGTAAAACAACTGAATTAAAATTTAATTCAGTAAAAAATGCGAGAGTTTATTCATTAAATATTCGTTTTCATTATAAAGACTCAACTTCAACAGGAATAGATAGTAGTAAATTTGTGGATTTTATTTTACCAGAAATTAAATCAACCAAATTAGACGGTACAGAATTAATGAGTTTTAAATTTTCTAACGCAGAATTTTATACGAACATTGGTTCTAAATTATCACAAATTCAGACTCCAGCAAATTTAATCCACAGAAGATCAAATTACATAGAATTTATCGTGTATGCAGGATCCGAAGTATTAAATGATTTTATTTCAGTGAATGCGCCATCTAACACAATTGCCCAAGATAAACCATTATTCTCTAATATTACAGGTGGAGTTGGTGTTTTTGCTTGTAAATCAAAATATTCTATCACTAGAGATTTATGGGATCAATTTATCAATGAAATTGCATGTAATCCAGCAACAAAACCTCACTTATTTATCAAATATGACAAAACTCTTTGTCTATAACCTCTGACAAAAAATAGATTTTAAAATCCCTTTAAATGACAATTTAAAGGGATTTTTCGTTTTTTATGTCAGCATGGCACAAAAAACAGATTTTATTCGCAATGGCACAAACATTGACTACAGTAAAGCGTATTTAACACAAAAACAATTAAAAAATAAATAAAATGGGAAAAATTATAGGAATAGATTTAGGAACAACTAATAGCTGCGTAGCGGTTATGGAAGGAAATGAAGCTGTTGTTATTGCGAATAACGAAGGTAAAAGAACAACTCCATCTGTAGTTGCATTTGTAGAAGGCGGTGAGCGTAAAGTAGGAGATCCTGCAAAACGTCAGGCAATTACAAATCCTACAAAAACAGTTTCTTCAATTAAGCGTTTTATGGGTTCATCTTTTGACGAATCTAGTAAAGAAATACCTCGTATGACTTACAAAGTTATTAAAGGTGATAATGGTACTCCAAGAGTATCTATTGATGACAGAAATTACTCTGCTCAAGAAATTTCAGCTATCATTTTACAAAAAATGAAAAAAACGGCTGAAGACTTTTTAGGAACTACAGTTGATGAAGCGGTTATTACTGTACCTGCGTACTTTAATGATGCTCAACGTCAGGCTACTAAAGAGGCTGGTGAAATCGCTGGTTTAAAAGTAAAACGTATTATTAACGAACCAACTGCTGCTGCCCTTGCTTATGGTATGGACAAAAAAGGCAAAGATATGAAAATTGTTGTTTTTGACTGTGGTGGTGGAACTCATGACGTATCGGTTTTAGAATTAGGTGACGGCGTATTTGAAGTAAAATCTACTGATGGAGATACTCACCTAGGTGGTGATGACTTTGACCAAGTAATTATTGATTGGTTAGCAGACGAATTTAAAAACGACGAAGGTATTGACTTACGTAAAGATCCAATGGCTTTACAACGTTTAAAAGAAGCTGCTGAAAAAGCTAAAGTTGAATTATCAAGCACTACAACATCTGAAATTAACTTGCCATACATTATGCCAGTAAATGGTATTCCTAAGCACTTAGTTAAAACTTTAACTCGTGCTAAGTTTGAACAAATGGCTGATAGCTTAATCAAAAGAACAATAGAGCCATGTAAATCAGCTTTAAAAAATGCAGGTTTATCTACATCTGATATTGATGAAATTATATTAGTAGGTGGTTCTACTCGTATTCCAGCAATACAAGAAGCAGTTGAAAAATTCTTCGGAAAAACTCCAAGTAAAGGTGTTAACCCTGATGAAGTAGTTGCTTTAGGAGCTGCTATCCAAGGTGGTGTATTAACTGGAGAAGTAAAAGATGTATTATTATTAGATGTAACACCTTTATCATTAGGTATTGAAACTTACGGTGGTGTGTTCACTAAATTAATCGAATCTAATACAACCATTCCTTCTAAAAAAACGGAAACTTTCTCTACAGCGAGCGATAACCAACCAAGTGTACAATTACACGTATTACAAGGTGAGCGTCCGATGGCAAAAGATAACAGAACAATTGGACAATTTAACTTAGATGGTATTATGCCAGCACCACGCGGTGTACCTCAAGTTGAAGTAACGTTTGATATTGATGCTAATGGTATCTTATCTGTATCGGCTAAAGATAAAGCAACTGGTAAAGCTCAAAACATTCGTATCGAGGCTTCTTCTGGATTAAGTAAAGAAGAAATTGAGAAAATGAAACGTGAAGCTGAAATGAATGCTGATGCTGATAAAAAAGCTAAAGATGAGGCTGATAAAATTAATACTGCTGACGGATTAATTTTCCAATCAGAAAAACAATTAAAAGAATACGGCGAAAAAATTCCTGCTGATAAAAAAGCAACTATTGAAAGTGCCTTAGCAGCTTTAAAAACTGCTCATGATACAAGAGATATTGCTGCAATTGATTTAGCAACTACTAACATGAACGCTGCATGGGAAGCTGCATCTACAGAAATGTACGCTGCAATGAACGAGCAACAAGCTGGTGGCGCTAATGCTAACGCAGGAACAGAAAACGCAAGTACAGCAGCTAACGATAATGTACAAGATGTTAATTACGAAGAAGTAAAATAATTTTTCGTTAAACAATTTAAAAACGCTCATCTAATTAGTTAGATGAGCGTTTTTTTATGAATTAAATTATTACAACCATATATAAAATAGTAACTTTACAAAAAACAGGTTTGTTTCATCGCTCTTAATTTTAAGGGAGGAAAGTCCGGGCAACGCAGAGCAATATGCCGCTTGAAAGGGTGGGTACAGTTTTAGGAATAAAATTGTAACAGATAGTGTCACAGAAAACCAGGTAGCCTAACGTAAGTTGGGTGATAGTGAAAATGTGAGGTAAGAGCTCACATGTTTAGTTGGTAACAATTAAATAGGATAAACCTCTTATGTTGTAAGGTCATGTATACCTTGATTTTGTAGCGGCTCGCTGCAATAACGAAAGTTATATCAAGGAGGGTAGACTGCATAGATAAATGATGAAAATTATGCTTAGGCATTTTACAGAACTCGGCTTATAAAACCTGTTTTTTTAATAAAATTATTTTTATAGTATCAAAAATTAACTATTATTGATTATCTTAGTTAAACCTATGAAGCACTTATATATTTTTTGTTTTTTATTTTTTGCATTTACAATACAATCGCAAACTAAAGTTAGTCCTAAACTTTACGCGAAAGATTTAAAAAACGCAACTATTTATTTTGAAACAGAAGACTATTTAAACGCCATTAATGCGTACAAGCGCGTTTTAGATATTGATCCTACCAACGAAAAAGCCAATTTAAACACCGTTATTAGTCGTATTAAAATGAATCAACCTATTGATTCGTGTTATACCTATTTAGTTAAAATTAAAAACAGTAAGCTACCTGAAACACAATTTTATTTCGGGAAAATTTACCATTTAAGCTCTAATTTTGATGAAGCTATTGTGTGTTTTAATAAATATAAAGCGATTCCTGTTAAACAACGTTCGATTTCAGATGCAGAAGTTAATTATCAGATTTCGTGTGCTAATAATGCCAAAGAATTTTTAATTAACCCTCATCGCGCTCTAATTAAAAATTTAGGGAATGTGGTTAATTCTAAATACCACGATTACGTTCCTTTAATTACGCCAGATGAAAACATTATGTATTTTACATCTCGTAGACCAAATGGTACTGATAATTTAGCCGATGAGTATGGCAATTATTTTGAAGACATTTACGTGACTACAAAAAACGAAAAAAACACATGGAGTGAACCAAAAAACATTGGTTCACCGATAAATACAAAAACTCACGATGCTTGTGTGGCGTTGAGTTTTGATGGTAATCAATTAATGATTTATCGTACATCGCCTGATATTGTGAGTGGCGATTTATATGTAACCCGCACTGATTATGAAGGATGGGCAGTACCGAAAAAAATGGGTCCAGAAATTAACTCTCCTTTTGT